>NVXB01000036.1 GCA_002746425.1 Hyphomicrobiales bacterium
TGCTGTGTTCCGCGTGCCAACAGATGGCAATAAAGACTACATCAAACGCGTTATTGGCCTGCCGGGTGACCGTATCCAGATGAAGGATGCGGTGCTCTATATCAACGATGTGGCTGTGCCTAAAGAATTCCTCGATGATGTTGAAATGACCCGGCCGGATGGGCGTAAATTCAGCTCCCGTCGCTATGTAGAAACGCTGCCAAATGGTGTAACCCACTTCACGCTGGATAGCCCGCTTAGCGCAAACGGCGAAAATACGGCTGTGTTTACGGTGCCTGAGGGGCATTACTTCATGATGGGTGATAACCGCGATGGTTCCAGCGATAGCCGCTTTGGCCTTGGCGCTGTGCCAAAGGACTTATTTGTTGGTAAAGCCCAAATCATCTTCTTCTCAATCGAGCCACCATCACGCGCACGCCACATTTGGCGCTGGCCCAGTGATGTGCGCTTCGACCGTCTGATGAATTCGCTTTGAGTGCCAAATTCTCCAAAAAAGAACGTGCGCGGTTGGAAACTGTCGCGCAGCGTTTGGGGCACGAATTCAACAATTTGCTTTTGCTAAAACATGCGCTGACGCATATGAGCGCGGTGGGTGATGATCGCACGCTGCAAAGCTATCAGCGGCTTGAGTTTCAGGGTGACCGCGTTATGGCGCTCGTCGTGACAGATATGTTGATGCAGGAATTCCCCATTGCGGAAGAGGGCGAATTGGCCCGCCGGTTAACGGCGCTGGTGCGCAATGAGACCTGCGTTGAAATTGCCCGCGAGCTGGAACTGGGCGACGATATCTATCTGGGCTCTGGCGAAGCGGGTTCCGGTGGACGCAAAAAGAAGGCCATTCTCGGCGATGTTTGCGAATCTGTGATTGCCGCGGTCTATGTTGATGGCGGGTTTCCTGCGGCGCAGAAGTTTGTGCGCAGATTTTGGCAACCCAAAATGCAYCGCTATGATCAGGCCCAGCGCGATTCAAAAACAGAGTTACAAGAATGGGCGCAATCRCAAAGCCTKGCYGTGCCTGAATATGGTATAGTSCGGCGYATGGGYCCGGATCATGCRCCAGAGTTTYTGGTAGAGGTCAACGTCAAAGGCTACGCCGCTATGCGCGCAGCCGGTGGCTCGAAACGTTCTGCAGAACATGCTGCAGCTTATAGAATGCTACTACGCGAAGGCGTAATTGAAGCGGAAAATGACGATGAGTGAAGAAAAACAAATTCAGACTAAATGCGGCTACGTTACGCTGCTTGGCGCAACCAATGCCGGTAAATCAACACTGCTGAACAAGCTGGTTGGTTCAAAAGTTTCCATTGTTACGCACAAGGTGCAAACCACGCGTTCATTGGTGCGCGGTATTGCCATGCACGGCGAMACCCAGATCATCTTTATTGATACGCCTGGYTTGTTCGATCCGCGCCGCCGGCTGGACCGTGCCATGGTTAAAACCGCATGGGGCGGGGCYAAAGATGCCGATATCGTCTGCCTGCTGGTGGATGCYAAGCGCGGYATGACCGATTCSGTCAAAGAGATTCTTGAGAAGATGAATTCGGTGCGTCAGCCCAAAATTCTYATTCTCAACAAGATCGATTTGTTGCCGCGYGAAGAGCTGTTGGCATTGACCAAAGARGCCAATGACATTTGCGGCTTTGAAGACACWTTTTTGGTTTCYGCCTTGAAAGGCACCGGCGTGACCGAATTGCTGGACCATCTGAGCGGCAAAATGCCAATCGGCCCCTGGCTTTACCCAGAAGATCAGGCATCTGATGTGCCTATGCGCCAGTTGGCAGCGGAAATCACCCGCGAAAAACTGTTCCTGCGCCTGCATGAAGAGCTGCCCTATGCCTCGACTGTAGAGACTGAAAATTGGAAGACCCTGCGCGATGGCAGTGCCCGTGTTGAGCAGACAATTTATGTCGAGCGTAACAGCCAAAAGAAAATAGTCATCGGCAAGAATGGCCAGACCATTCGCGGGATTTCCACGGATGCCCGCAAAGAGATGATCGAGCTGTGCGGCCAGAAAATTCATCTGTTTCTATTTGTGAAAGTTCGTGAGAACTGGACCAATGACCCTGAGCGATATCGCGAAATGGGCATAGACTTCGCGAAGTAAGCAATGGAATGGTCTGATAAAGGTACCATTTTAGGGCTTCGGCGGCATGGTGAAACCAGTGTCATCGTAGAACTGATGACCAAAGCCCATGGGCGTCACCTGGGCCTTGTGCGCGGCGGACGCTCGCGAAAATTGCAGCCCATTCTTCAGCCCGGTAACGATCTTGAAGTTGTTTGGCGTGCTCGGCTGGAAGAGCACCTTGGCGTTTATACCATTGAGCCAGTGCGAAGCCGCGCCGCAGATTTGATGCAAAGCAGGCTGGGTCTGAGCGCTGTGCAGTTGCTTGGTGCCCAACTGCGCTTGTTGCCAGAGCGCGAGGTCAACGGCCAACTGTTCGAAGCGTTGCAGGTCAGCCTCGACAATCTCAACAATCCATTGCTGCTGGGTGAGTTGCTCATCCGCATGGAATTGTCGCTGTTAACCCAGCTTGGGTTTGGGTTGGACCTGAGTTGTTGCGCTTCCAGCGGCATATCGACCAACCTCATCTATGTGTCGCCAAAATCAGGCCGTGCCGTGTCTGCGGCAGCTGGTGAGCCGTACAAAGATCGCTTGTTGCCATTGCCTGATTTCTTGACCGCAGAGCACGGCGAAACCGCCAGCCGCACGGCGCAAGATTTGGAAAATGGCTTCGCACTGTCGCGCTTTTTTATGCAAAGGCATATTTACGTGCCACGAGCTGTGGATGAACCCACCACAAGAGAGGAAGCAGTGCGGCTGATCCTTGCCGCCGCGCCGCGTTCCGGTTAGGTTTCGCCATGGGCAATGAACTGATTCCTGAAGGCGATGTTGAGTATGTCAATCTGCGTTCCGCATTAGAGGAGCGCTATCTTGCATATGCTTTGGCCACAATTACTCACCGGGCTTTGCCCGATGTGCGCGATGGACTGAAACCAGTTCACCGGCGGTTGCTGTTTGCCATGCGTCAGCTCAAGCTTGACCCAAAATCTTCGTTCAAGAAATCAGCCCGTGTCGTGGGCGATGTGATTGGTAAATACCATCCCCATGGCGATCAGTCGGTTTATGATGCGCTGGTGCGCTTGGCGCAGGGTTTCGCCGTGCGCTATCCTCTGGTCGATGGGCAAGGCAATTTCGGTAATATCGATGGCGATAGTGCTGCCGCGATGCGTTACACCGAAGCGCGGATGACAGAAGTTGCCAACCGGCTTTTGGAAGGGTTGGATGAGGACGCGGTTGATTTTCGCGAGACTTATGATGGCGAAGAGAGCGAACCTATTGTTCTACCTGCCAATTTCCCCAATCTGCTGGCCAACGGCTCTACGGGTATTGCAGTGGGCATGGCCACGTCCGTTCCTCCGCATAATGTCGCTGAGCTGTGTGATGCATCGCTTCATTTGATCAAGCAYCCCAATGCCAGCATTGAAAAGCTGATGGATTTTGTCAAAGGTCCGGATTTTCCAACCGGCGGCATTATCGTCGAGGATCAAGCCTCAATCCTCAACTCTTATGAGACGGGCMGGGGYGGYTTTCGKGTRCGTGCTCGCTGGCATGCGGAAACTCARGCACGCGGTGCCTATGTYATTGTTGTYACSGAAATTCCYTATCAGGTTCAAAARTCCAAACTGATAGAGAAGGCCGCCGATTTACTTTACGCCAAGCGCTTGCCGTYGCTGGCGGATATTCGCGATGAATCCGCTGAAGATATCCGCCTTGTGCTKGAGCCCAAAAGCCGYTCGGTTGATCCKGCATTGCTGATGGAATCCTTGTTCAAGCTGACCGATCTGGAAAACCGGATTTCGCTTAACATGAATGTGCTGTCACAAGGGCGCATTCCAAAAGTGATGAATTTGCGCGAGGTTCTGCGCGAATGGCTTGAACACCGTATTGATGTGCTGGTGCGCCGTACCAAATTCCGCGTTGGAAAGATTGAGCATCGGCTGGAAATTCTGGCTGGCTATCTCATTGCCTTTCTCAATCTGGATGAAGTGATCCGCATCATCCGCGAGGAAGACCACCCCAAACAGGATTTGATGAAGGCGTTTTCGCTGACAGATGTTCAGGCTGAAGCTGTTCTCAATATGCGTTTGCGGTCTTTGCGCAAGCTTGAGGAAATTGAGCTGCGCCAGGAACATGAGAAACTGACTGAGGAACATAAAAAGCTATCAGAATTGCTAGCTTCTGAGGATTTGCAATGGAGCACCGTCGCGAAGCAGGTTCGCAGTATTAAGAAAACATTTGGTCTCGATACAGAGCTGGGCAAGCGTCGCTCGACGTTTGGTGTGGCACCAGAGCATAATGAGCAAGACATCTATCAGGCCTTGATAGAAAAAGAACCGGTGACCATCGTGCTGTCTGAAAAAGGCTGGGTGCGGGCCATGCGTGGCCATCTGGCCGATGCCAAAGGGCTGACCTTTAAGCAGGACGATGCGCTCAAGCTGATGTTCCATGCCGAGACAACGGACAAACTTCTTGTCGCCTCTACCAGCGGCAAATTTTACACGCTGGGCGCCGATAAACTGCCCGGTGGGCGCGGCCATGGCGAGCCGGTACGCATTATGTTCGATATGGATGCCGATCAGGATGTGTTGACAATTTTCACTCATCAAGCTGGCCGCAAACGCCTTCTTGCGGGCACTGAAGGGCGTGGGTTTATTATCAAGGAAGACGATATGCTGGCCAACACCCGCAAGGGTAAGCAAGTGCTGAACGTGTCGCCCGCGCATGAAATGACCCTGTGCCCCATTGCCGTTGGCGATCAGGTGGCCATTATCGGCCAGAATCGCAAACTGTTGCTGTTCCCGCTGGATCAATTGCCAGAAATGGGACGCGGCAAGGGTGTGCGGTTGCAGCGCTATAAGGATGGCTCTGTGTCGGACATCAAAGTCTTCTCAAGTGAAGAAGGCCTGACTTGGTATGACACCTCTGGCCGCCAGTATAATCGCAGCATGACTGATCTGGCCGAATGGGTTGGTGAGCGCGCGCAAGCCGGGCGCATGGCACCGCAAGGCTTCCCGCGTACCAATAAATTCAGCAGTTAAAGTTTTGATGTTAGCGGCGTTGCCAGCCGCTATTGCCTAAAAATTCCTGAGGCTTGAAGCGGGCCTTATAGGCCATTTTTTGCGCACCATCGACCAAATACCCCAGATAAAGATAGGGCAGACCTAGCTGTTTCGTGCGGTAGATGTGGTCGAGWATCATATARGTGCCGAGACCGCGYTTTTGCAGCYCMGGGTCAAAATAGCTGTAGACCATCGACAARCCATCTTCGAGGAAGTCGGTCAGCGCTGCGCCAATCAAAGGCTGGCGGCTACGTTTGGTGATGCCGCTGTCGATATCGCGTGTTCTATATTCAAACACCCGYGTCTTCACTCGGGTTTCTTCAACCATCGCGGCGTATTCCAAAACGGTCATGCCCGACATACCGCCGCCCTCATGGCGTGTTTGAAGRTAGTCGCGGAACAGATCATATTGCTCAGAGCTRGCTTCTGCYGGGCGCTCTTCGGCCAGCACATCGCGGTTATCGCGCCAATTACGCTTCATGGAGCTGGTGGGGGTGAACTCAGCCACGGCAACGCGAATGGAAACACAMGCGCCGCAATTCTCGCAGGCAGGCCGATAGGCAATGTTTTGACTGCGCCGAAAGCCGCCCTGCGTCAAAATATCATTCAGCTCAGCMGAKCGCTCRCCRGCAAGATGCGTAAAYACCTTACGTTCCTCACGGCCCGCAATATACGGGCAGGGCGAGGGGGCCGTTAAATAGAACTGGGATGAATGTTGCGGCTGTTCCGTCATAAACCTGTTTTACCAATCATCCCGGCCTAAGAGCAAAGCAATTGTTTGGGTATTATAAATATTCCGCCCGTACGACATAAGTACCCAAGATGAGATCATGTAGCAAACGGCCTTTTTGGGTAAATAACCCAACCAGAACAATAAAGGGTGTAAGGATTGTAATCGAGAGATAAAAAAGCAATCCGTGGGCAATAGCGCCTATCGCGCCAATTCTGCGCCCATCATAAAGCCGCATTTGCAAACCAGCGAACCGCATRCCYGGTGTCGCGGCATCGCGYCCACCCAGGGTGAAGGCRAGATATCCYGCTGTYACCAACGGCATYAGAACAAGAAACATCATCCAGCCAAGGCCAAATGTGAACAATCCAAATATWGCGACACCAACCGCAGCGATGGTCGCGACGATGGACAAGATGATGATATCCAGAACATAGGCAATGACACGKCGTGACAGGACGCCGTCATAATACTCRTGGCGGGAAAGAAAGCTTTCATCATGTGACATGTCGTAATGCGCTTCGGTGTTCATTGTTGTTTGGGTCCAATCTGTTTGATTGMCCMCTATGTAGGGATGAATATGAAAACCCCAAGGCCCATGAAGGCTTTGCCAAGGTGAATTGGAGTTTGAAAGTCAAAGCTATTGCAGCTTTTCGGCCACYTCCGCTGCAAAATAGGTCAAAATGCCGTCACAGCCCGCTCGTTTGAACGAAAGCAGGCTTTCCATAATAGCCTTGTCCCGGTCAATCCAACCATTGGCCGCTGCCGCTTCAATCATCGCGAACTCGCCAGAAACCTGATAGGCGAAGGTCGGCATGCCAAACGTGTCTTTTAACCGGCGGATAATATCGAGATAGGGCATGCCCGGTTTCACCATCAGCATGTCTGCGCCTTCTGCGATATCCAGTTCGGCCTCGCGCAGCGCTTCATCGGTGTTGGCAGGGTCCATCTGATAGGTCATCTTATTACCCTTCAGCGTACCGCTGCTGCCAACGGCATCGCGGAACGGGCCATAAAACGCCGACGCGTATTTGGCGGAATAGGAAATAATCTGAACATGCTGATAGCCGTTTTGGTCCAGCCCATGGCGAATAGCGCCAATACGACCATCCATCATATCAGAGGGCGCGATAACATCAGCGCCAGCAGAAGCCTGATTGAGCGCTTGGCGCACAAGTACTTCTACAGTCTCATCATTGACGATGGTGTCGCCTTGCATCAGCCCGTCATGGCCGTGCGATGTGTAGGGATCAAGCGCGACATCGGTAATCACGCCAATATCAGTGACGGCCTCTTTAATGGCGCGGCAGGCGGTGCAAACAAGATTGTTGTTATTAAGCGCCTCACTGCCGGTCTCATCGCGCAAATCTGGATTGGTATAAGGGAACAGCGCAATCGCAGGGATGCCAAGCTTTGAAGCGCGCTGGGCCTGCTTCACGGCATTATCGACACTATAACGGAATACGCCGGGCATGGAGGGAACGGCTTGCTCGACATTCTTGCCCTCAACAATGAAGATCGGCCAGATCAAATCATTGGTGGTCAGCACGTTTTCGCGCACGAGGCGGCGCGACCATTCCGTTTGGCGGTTGCGCCGCATACGAATATTGCCTACCACATCGCCAGCACTCAGGCTGACCGGCGTTTCATTGTTGCTCATAATTTGCTCCRAATGATTCTTCCTTTGGGATTTAGCACGGCGATACCTGGTTGATAAGGTGCTTGGCGAATTGGGATGTATCTGGCAGTTGTGTAGCTATGTTTGAGCAAATTCTTGAAGGCGATATTCATTCCCGGCGCTATCTAATTGGCGCTCTGGAAGTTTTTATGCGCATTCTCGGCGCGCTTTTGTTGCTCATTGGCATGTCTCATTGCATGGAAATTTTGGGCATGGTGATGAACCCGACCTCAGGTTTCCTGGAAATGTCGGTGCAGCAGCGCGTGGTTCTGGTGTTTTTTACCATTTTTAATCTGACCGCTGCCGTGGGCCTGTGGAACAAGATGCCCTGGGGCATTGTTGTGTGGTTGATAACCGTTGGTGTGGACATTTTTCTGCAGCTGTTTTTTTCCAGCACGTTCGGACTTTCWCCCATTTCTTTATTTTTTCACATCATTTCGGTCGGGATTTACGCCACTTTGGCCACACTTATCCACCGCACAAAACCCTCCTGAAACAGCCCGTCCGCCGCTGCCGCCAAAATCGTTTACATATGGCAATACGGCTTTAGGTAAAATTTTCACGRATTCAGTTAAGTTGCGGTAATATAAACCAAAAATGAATCCCTCATACACGTTTCTGAAACCATTAAAACAGACTCCCGCAGGTAACATTTTCTTAATCTAGAAACTTAAGTTGTTTTTGAGAAGCACTGCCTAATGTAGCCYCAGATGCGGTAAAAGCCGTCCTGTTTATATACGAGGCAAATCATGGCAACGACTATGGCAAAACAAACGACACAGATAGCGCAAAGCTCATCATCCGAAAAAGAGGGTGCTGATGGACTGCCACTTTATCTRGAAGCGGTAACRCTGGTGGAGCGCCTTCACAGGCGGCTACTTGATGTGGTTAAAGACGAATTCGAGCGGGCCGGAGAAGGCGACATTAATGCCGTGCAGGCATTGCTGCTGTTCAATCTTGGTGACGCAGAATTAACCGCAGGGGAGCTGCGYAGTCGCGGCTAYTACCTTGGATCAAACGTGTCCTACAATTTGAAAAAACTGGTTGATATGGGYTACGTCCAYCATCAGCGCTCCAGAACGGATCGCCGCTCGGTACGTGTTCGCCTGACCGAAAAGGGTCAGGAAATCGCAGAAATCGTGGATAGCTTGTATAAGCGCCATATGAATTCTCTGGAAAAAGTTGGCGGCTTGGCCACTGATGATTTTGAGCGCCTTAACAAATCGCTTCATCGCCTGGAACGTTTCTGGACCGATCAGATCCTTTACCGGCTTTAAGATTTACACAAATATTGGTTTGCCCGACTTTATTGTGGCCGCTTCGCTGATACCAGCGGGGCGGTTTTCTTCGTTCCGCATCAAATAGTTTTAACTCGTATGGGCAAATAACGGACAAAATTATGCCTGATTGTCGACGTTCAATTGATTAACCATATGCATATGAGTTGTTGTTAGACTGGAAATTCTCAACATTGCACCCACTTGTGGAGCACAATCGAGACAACCCGAGATCAATTCGAGTGAATCAAATGTTCAAATTCCGCTTTGCACGTAAAGACTTCAGMAGCAGCAGCCCAAAAGCCCAAAAGAAATTGGGTTTTATGAGYGCGCTGGTGTGCACAACYGCGCTTTTGGCGCTGGCAAGCATWGCGCCGGTTCATGCTCAAACGGAATGGAATGAGAGTTTTGATGCGCAACCCGTCAATTCCGGGGTGGTGCGCTCGACCAAACCTGTTCTAAACCCTCAAGCTGCCACTGAAATTGAATGGGCTTTGCAACAATATTCWGCCATTGCSGCAGGCGGTGGTTGGGGCATGGTTCCRGCTGAYAAGGTTTTGAAGTTGGGYATGAGCCACCCAAATGTTGCGGCCATGCGTCAGCGTTTGATCGTYAGTGGCGATTTGCARCAAACYATTGGYGTCTCRGATTCKTTTGATTCTTATGTGCATGAAGCCGTTCGCCGGTTTCAGGCGCGWCATGGYATYGAGGCTGATGGCGTTGTTGGCAARATTACGCTGGCYGCGATGAATGTGCCCGTCGATATTCGCTTGATGCAAYTGCAGACCAAYTTCGTGCGCCTGCGCTCGCTATCMGGCGAGAAGGGGCAGCGCTTYATYATGGTCAATCTGCCTGCTGCGCGTATTGAAGCTGTGGAGGCTGGGCAAGTTGTATCGCGCCACACAGCAGTTGTCGGCAAGGTTGACCGGCAGTCTCCCGTGCTGAATTCCAGCGTGTATCAGGTCAATTTCAATCCCTATTGGCATGTGCCGGTTTCCATTATCCGCCGTGATATGATTCCGCGTATGCAAACGGATATTAACTACCTGACAAAGAAGAGAATTCACATCTATGATAAGAGCGGAAGCGAGCTTCGCGCCGATCAAATCAACTGGCACTCAGATGAGGCGGTCAATTATCGCTTCCGGCAAGATCCCGGCGCACAAAACTCCCTTGGCTCCATCCGCATAAATTTTCATAACAAGCACGCGGTCTATCTGCATGACACGCCCTCAAAAGGCTTGTTTGGTGAGGAATATCGCTTCAACTCATCCGGCTGTATCCGGGTTCAGAACATCAAAGAGCTGGTCACATGGATATTGCGTGATAGCGATGGTGGCTGGTCCTATTCTGCGGTCAACGACATGGTGCGTGTTGGTGAGCGTAAGGACGTGAATGTGCGCAATAAAGTGCCGATTTACTTCACATACATCACCGCTTGGGCAATGGATGGCGTTGTTCATTTCCGTGATGATATTTATAACCGCGATGGGGTTGGCCCCCTTGCGCTGCGCTAATTGTATTTAGAAGAACGGCTGAGATATGGGACAAGAACCACGCAAAACCTACTTTGAATTCCGGCCCATCGGGGCGCAGGTCAAGGTCAGTGCACTTGATTCTGTAACTGGCATWGAAGTCAGCATCATTGCGCCTGCGACCGCTACTAAAATCAATATGCAAAAGATCGCTCAGCAAAAACTGCWRCGCGCYMTGGARCGTAAGCTTAAAACAGCTTAATTCTGTCGTTAGTACTGGCTGCTTGCTGCCATATTAGGCGGGTAGCTTGCGCAGCTTGCCGTAATCCGGCAAATTCACTCATAATCTTATCAATAAATCGGACCCGTTGATGGCTCTCCTGATATTCTTTGTCGCGCTGGCAATTTGCATCTCGTTTCTTTGTTCTATTCTTGAGGCTGTGATTCTCAGCGTCACACCTTCCTATATGGCTCTTATGGAGGTCGATAAACCGGCCCTCGCCAGTAAGCTCAAGGAGCTTAAGGATGATGTTGACCGCCCGTTGGCGGCCATTCTCAGCCTGAACACAATTGCCCACACMGTTGGYGCWGCCGGGGCGGGCGCTCAGGCTGCAATTGTGTTTGGCGACGCTGCGCTGGGTGTCTTTTCGGCTGTTCTGACGTTGTTGATTCTGGTTTTGTCGGAAATTATCCCCAAAACAATCGGTGCGTCCTATTGGAAAGCGTTGGTGCCAATTGTGGTGCGCACGCTCCCCATACTCATTATTTCGCTGTGGCCTCTGGTCAAAATGGCAGAATTTCTGACYCGSATTATCTCGCGRGGRAAAACYGCCGATGTYATCAGCGGGGCGGAAYTAKCTGCCCTTGCCAAGGTTGGCGCGCGTGACGGTGGGCTKGGTGATCAGGAATCCAAGATTATTCAAAACCTGTTCCGCTTCAAGGAACTAACCGTTTTTGACATCATGACGCCGCGTACCGTTGTCTTTGCATTACCTCAGGATGAGACCATYGGTAACGCGGTTAAAAGATTRGAAGATATGMGRTTTTCTCGTATCCCGATCTATGAAAACACGATTGATCAAGTCACTGGKTTTGTTCTGAAAACAGATATTYTGGTCAARGCCGTCGCCGATGATGACGATAGYRTMTTATCTGATATYCGCCGGGATTTAAGCCATGTGGAAGTCAGCATGCACCTGCATGCGTTGTTCGAGCATTTGCTGCACAATGATCGTCACATGGCTTTGGTGGTCGATGATTTTGGTGGCACTGCTGGCGTTGTGACCCTGGAGGATGTGGTGGAGACCCTGCTTGGGCTCGAAATTGTAGATGAAGCCGACACCATTGAAGATCTGCAGGCGTTGGCGCGCCAACGCTGGCATGAACGTGCGCTCCGTCTTGGTCTCGTCACAAATGAGAGTGAAGAGAAGAGCAACGATGGGTAAGAAATTGAATTTTTACGGGGAAACAAACATGCAAAGCACGTTTTGGACACGGCATAGTCGCGAGCAGTCCACTCAAAAATCTTTTGGCAAGAAGCTTGGCACCGCACTTTTGCTCACCACTGCGATARGTCTCAGCCCTGCATTTGGYGCGGGAGAGGGGCCAACAATTGTTGATCGCTGGATTGAAGACGCCAAATCCCTGTCCTTCCTTGATGTGTCCTACACCGGYATGAGCTACGATGAAGCCAATGATCTGACCGAGGTTTCCGGGCTTAAARTTATCATCAAGCCCGATTTTGCAGACCTGGTGCCAGAGGGACAAGACGTTCCKGAATTTGCCTACATCTTCAAAATCCCAACCTTGCGCTATTTTGGACTGCGCGAGGATAGTGCACGCTATTATTCCAACTTGATTGAAGCACCGACGATCACTTTTGAAATGGATTTTAAGGACCCCGCGAATCCTGAGCGCGATGACTTTGAATATTCGGGTACCTATCGGGGCATGGCGATGAAAACCGCTGATTGGTCAAAACTRCCTGATATCATTGATGATCCGCTGAAACCTATTTCCAAATATTATCCCATTGCCGCCGCCATAGCCGATGCCAATTGGGAAACCATAACAGTGGTTGGCGCGCAAGCCAGGCAGGATCTGGAYAGTGATTCTATGCTGATTATTGATTATGGGCCAGCGTCGATGGGCCCRGTTATCGCTGGCAATTATGTTTCATTGCGCATGGAAGGRGTCAGTGGGGGCACRATATCCAAGGGTAACGAGCCGCTTGAAGAAAGCGAAATGTTCAATTTCTCAACCGGTCCCATCACCGGCAGCAATTACAATGCTGGCTCTATCATACGTATGTTTGACCCCAGCCTTGCACCAAGTAGCAGGGACACACCTTTTGAGACCATGGTTGGCGATATTAGCGTATCGGATTTGAAGGCATCCTTTGTCGCAGGCGGCACCGTAAATCTTGATAATCTGTCCTATACAAACTGGGGCATGCGCACTGCTGGTGTCTCACTGTTGGCAGAAGCAGACAGGCTGTATTTGGAAGCTAAAGAATCAGGCAAGGAGCCTGATCCAAAGGAACTCATACGGCTGGTAGCTGAGCTTTACAGCATGTTCCGCATCGGCTCGTTCGATATGGATGGTTTTGCGTTAAAAGTTGAAGATCATGACGTCGACGTTACCTTTGACAAATTCCAGATTGCGGGACTTTCCGCTCTGGGCTTGGAAAATTTTCAGTATTCCGGCTCGGTTGTGAAGGCTATGGGTAACCTTGTTAAACTGGGTAATTTCCAGATTAGTGATGTTGGCTTTCCACCTTTGGATGCCTTGATGGACATTGAGCGCGCGCAGGCTGCCCAAGATATTGCGGCCATGATTGCTGCTATTCCAACCGTCGGGTTGGTTGAGCTTGCCGGTGTGGATATCCATCTCATTTCAGAAGACATTGACGTGAAACTGGACYTGGCCCGCATGGAAATGTCCGACTTTATCGGCCGGTTACCAACTAATATAAGCAGCGTCATGAACGARCTTGAGCTTGTCGTATCYCAGATGGACCCTGAGGTAAGACAAGAGTTTGAAAAACTTGGCTATGAAACGCTCAACATTTCTTACGCTCTGTCGCTGGTTTGGAAAGAAGCACAGGAGATGCTYGCCATTTCCGCAAGCACCAAAATGGTTGATGGTGGTGAGATGACTGCCAATTTGGAAATTGGCGGTGTGCCGCGCAGTGTGTTTGAGCAYCCKGAAATRGCSCARAACTCTGTACCTTTCCTGACCTTYAAYACCGCATCTTTCYTGTTTGAYGATAACTCGATTGTTGGCCGYGCACTTGATTCTGCTGCTGCGCAGCAAGACACAACACCAGAGCAGTTGAAACAGGAAYTGGTTGGCATGTTGCCCTTTGTCTTGGGCATGCTCAACAAACCAGAATTCGTCAATGACGTTGGTGTTGCCCTTTCCAAGATGCTGGATTCTGAAGGCAGATTAACGGCAACAGCGCGGCCTGCTCAACCGGTATCAATTATGCAGGTTATTGCGGGCGGTGCCGCAGCACCGGGTGCCTTGATCGATCTGCTGCAGGTGGAAGTATATGCCGACTAACGCATTCGCGGACAAATAATAGGCCCGCCTGAGCCAATCGCTCAGGCGGGCATTTTCTATTCAGCCACTACCTTTTTTCGCTTCGCGCGCCGTGACATCATATTAAGCCCCTCCACAAGTGCAGAGAACGACATGGAGGCGTAGATGTAGCCTTTTGGCACATGGAAGCCAAAGCCTTCGGCAATCAGCGTCATACCGATCATCATCAAGAAGCCCAGCGCCAGCATGACAATGGTCGGGTTGCCCTCGATAAAGCGCGCCAGCGGTTGGGCCGCAAGCATCATCACAGACACTGCCACAACGACTGCAATCACCATGATGGGGACGTGAGTTGTCATGCCAACAGCGGTGATGATGCTGTCGATGGAAAACACCAAATCGAGCAGCAGAATTTGAACGATTGCCGATGAGAATGTCAGGGTGACAGCGCGGGAATCAAACATGTCCGGTGTCGGTTCAGGGTCCACGCTGTGGTGGATTTCCTTGGTGGCCTTCCAGACCAAAAACATGCCGCCTGCCAGCATAATCATGTCTTTCCAGGAAAATGCTTTGCCAAACACCTCAAACACAGGCTGCGTCAGCTGAACAATCCAGGCAACACCGCTGAGCAGAAACAGGCGCAGGATCATGGCAAGCCCGATGCCGATTTTTTGCGCGCCAGCACGCTGGCTTTCCGGCAGTTTGTTGGTCAGGATCGAGATGAACAGCAGATTGTCAACGCCGAGCACAATTTCCATAACGATAAGGGTGATGAGAGCCACCCAGACGGCAGGGTCCTGGAACAGGATAATAAGGTTTTCCATTTCAGCATCCACTAATTTGGTGTGAGGATTCGAGACGGAGCATATAGGGCTGACTTCGCCAGACAAACTAAAACATAATTACAAACTTGCCACCGGCGCGGATCGGCGCTTGGACTGCCGCAAAGCTTGTGTTATCTGCCAAGCATTGGCACCCCGTGCTGCCCCTGAACCACAAAGCCGCGCCTGAACCACTCGTTAATGGTCACTGCCTTGATATAGGATCCCCATATGTCCATAAGCTCTGAAGCCGCCCAGACAGATTTGTTCTCTGGATTTTTCTCCCGCAGCCTCGCTGATTCTGATGCTGAAATTGCCAGCTCCATCGGCAAGGAACTTGGTCGTTTGCAGCATGAAGTTGAGCTGATCGCCTCGGAAAATATCGTATCGCGCGCCGTTCTTGAAGCGCAGGGCTCCATCATGACCAACAAATACGCTGAAGGGTATCCCGGGCGGCGCTACTATGGTGGTTGCCAATATGTCGATATCGCCGAGAACCTGGCCATTGAGCGCGCCAAAGAGCTGTTTGGCTGCGAATTTGCCAATGTTCAGCCCAATTCCGGTAGCCAGGCCAATCAGTCCGTATTACTGGCGCTGATCAAGCCAGGCGATACCATTATGGGTCTCAGTCTTGATGCTGGTGGCCACCTTACCCATGGTGCGCGGCCCAATATTTCCGGTAAATGGTTCAACGCTGTTCACTACGGTGTCGATGATGAAACTCACCTTATCGACATGGAAAAGGTCCGTGCACTGGCTATTGAGCACAAACCAAAGCTCATCATTGCTGGCGGATCTGCCTATTCCCGCACCTTCGACTTTGCCGCGTTTCGCGCCGTTGCTGATGAGGTTGGCGCTTATTTGATGGTCGATATGGCGCATATTGCTGGTCTTGTGGCCGCTGGCGCGCATCCAAGCCCATTTGGGCACGCTCATGTGGTGACGACGACGACTCACAAAACCCTTCGCGGTCCACGCGGCGGCATGGTGCTGACCAACGACGAAGCCATCGCCAAAAAGATCAATTCGGCTGTATTTCCTGGCTTGCAGGGCGGTCCGTTGATGCATGTCATCGCTGCCAAAGCCGTGTCCTTCAAGGAAGCCTTGAGCGATGATTATCGCAGCTATATTCAGGCTGTTGTCGAAAACGCCAAGGCACTGGCGGGTTGCTTGTCCGAAAATGGCTTGAACATTGTATCGGGCGGCACTGACACGCATTTGATGCTGGTTGATTTGCGCCCCAAAGGCGTGACCGGCAAAGCGGCAGAGGCGGCCCTGGGCCGTGCCAACATCACCTGCAATAAAAACGGTATTCCAAACGATCCGCAAAAACCGATGATCACATCGGGTATCCGGCTTGGCACACCAGCGGCCACCAGCCGTGGCTTCGGTGTTGCTGAGTTCCGCGAAGTTGGAAAGCTCATCGTGGAGGTTCTGGATGGAATTTCTGCCAATAGCGGTGAGGCCAATGAAGCGGTAGAAGCTGAAGTGAAGCAAAAGATTCTAAATCTGACCGCCCGTTTTCCAATCTATCAGGGGTAGATCCTCATGCGTTGTCCTTATTGCGGAGCCGAAAACACTCAGGTGAAGGATTCCCGTCCTACGGAGGACAACACCACAATCCGCCGTCGCCGCATTTGCAGCGACTGCGGTGGGCGTTTCACCACCTTTGAGCGCATTCAGCTACGAGAACTGACCATTTTGAAAAAGAGCGGTCGGCGGGTGCCGTTTGACCGCGATAAGCTGGCGCGTTCGGTGCAGGTTGCCCTGCGCAAACGTGATGTGGAACCAGAGCGCATTGAGCGCCTTGTCTCAGGCATTATCCGGCAGTTGGAAAGCCGTGGCGAGCCGGAAATCAACGCGGATGAGATTGGCAAAATGGCCATGAAGGCCCTAAAGCATCTTGATGATGTGGCTTATGTGCGTTTTGCCAGCGTCTATCAGAATTTTCGCGAAGCCAAGGATTTCTCCAGCTTTCTCGACGATATGGATGACGATGGATAGGCGCTTCGCCATCTCATTTTGCTGGTGAACACCAAACCAACACAAACGGATTTACGCTTTGCCGCAGCGGCCTTGCGGCTGGGCATGCGTAATGCTGGCAGAACATCGCCAAATCCATGCGTGGCAGCGGTCATTGTGCGCCACGACACGCCAACGCCCATCATTGTTGGCCTCAGCGTTACTGCGCCGGGTGGGCGCCCTCATGCAGAAACGCAGGCCATTGCGGAAGCTGGGGTAGAAGCGCGCGGCGCAACGCTTTATGTCACCCTTGAGCCTTGCAGCCACTTTGGCAGCACACCACCTTGCGCTGATGCCGTAATTGCAGCGGGGATAAGCCGCGTGGTGGCCTGCATGGCAGATCCGAATCCAGCAGTTGCGGGCAAAGGATTTCAGTGTTTGCGCGATGCTGGAATTGAGGTGATCTATCCTGTCTTGCAACAAGACGCGATGAGGGCTCATGCTGCCCATATTCGCTGGACCGTCTCAAAGCGCCCCCATATTTTCCTGAAAATGGCTGTTTCTAAAGATGGCTTTATTGGCAGACGCGGCGAGGGGCAGATTGCCATTAGCGGCAGTATCGCCAAATCCTACACCTATATGCTGCGCGCCATGAGCGATGGCATTGTCATAGGCGGGGGAACCGCTCGCGCCGATAATCCATCTCTGACATGCCGTTTGCCGGGTATGAAAGACCGCTCGCCTCGGCGGATCATTCTTGTCGATAAAGACCGCTTGCCGCCAGATACTGCGCTATTTGCAGAAAATAGCGGCTCGCCACCCGTTTTCTTAACCGGTTTGAACGCAGAACAAATCGTCGAGCGCCTTGTGGCGATGGATATGCGCACTGTGATGATTGAGGGCGGCGCTGCGGTTGCAGCAGCCTTTTTAGACGCCGACTTGATCGACGAAGTGCAACTGATATCTTCTGGTGTAGAACTTGGCGGCGAGGGCGTACCAGCTCCCTTGCAGCAGATGACGAACGAAAAACGTTTTACCGTTGTGGATCGCAAACAACTGGGCGATGACACGCTCACCATTTATTGGCGAAGGGATAAGCTGTGTTTACCGGAATAATCACCCATATCGGCGAAATCATTACGTCTAACCCGCGTCCAGAAGGGCGACAGTTTACAATTAAGGCCGATCTGAATTACAGCACTTTGGAAATCGGAGCATCCATTTCTCATGCAGGTGTTTGCCTTACCGTTACATCGATCGACCCGGATACCGGCACCTATACGGTTGAGGCTTGGGAAGAAGCGCTGCGGCTTACCACCGCATCCACTTGGCAACCAACGACAAAACTCAATCTGGAGCGCGCTTTGCGCGTGGGAGATGAGCTTGGCGGCCATATTGTCTCAGGCCATATCGATGGCACAGCACAGATAATTCAGCGGGTAGAGGAGGGTGATGCTACCCGTTTTGTCTTGCGTGCGCCAAAACAACTGGCAAAATTCATTGCGTCCAAAGGCTCGGTTGCGCTAGATGGCACTTCGCTGACCGTAAACCGTGTTTCTGGTTGCGAATTTGATGTACTTTTGATTGCTCACAGTCTTGCCGCTACAACTTGGGGCGAGCGCGGTGTGGATGATCTGGCTAATTTAGAAATTGATACAATGGCCCGCTATGCCGCCCGTCTGGTGGATGCCAAACAGGAATTGCAAGAATGACAAGCTCGATGCCAAAACTCCTTATTGTTGATGCACGGTTCTATACGGACCTTGCCGACGAGTTGTTTGCTGGCGCTGTGGAAGCCATAGAAGTTGCCGGATTTGGCTATGATCGCATATCCGTACCCGGCGTGCTGGAGCTGCCCGCTGCCGTAAAAATGGCGTTTGCAGGCGCTGAAAATGGCACGAGCTATGCAGGGTATGTGGTGCTGGGATGCGTAATTCGCGGAGAAACATCTCATTACGATATAGTATGCAATGAATCGGCCCGTGCGTTGATGGATTTGTCGGTCCAACATTGCCTTGCTTTGGGCAATGGTATCCAGACTGTCGAAAATATGGATCAGGCGTGGGCGCGAGCGAACAGAAGCGATAAGAATAAGGGGCGCGGCGCGGCGGAAGCTGCACTCGCCATGATTAAAATGCGCCAGAAATTTGGACTTTAAGTATGACCAGCGAAGAAACGACAAACACCCCAAAGCCAGCCAATAAACGCGGCGCTGCACGCCTTGGCGCGGTGCAGGCGCTCTATCAAATGGATATTGGCGGCACGAGCTTGGAAAAGGTTGTTGAGGAATTTGAAAACATCCGCCTTGGCGGTGAGATTGATGGCGAGCAATATCTGGAAGCCGATGCCGCCTATTTTCGTGGCATTCTCGCCGGTGTTGTGCGTGAGCAAAAACAGCTTGATCCGATGATCCATGGTGCATTGACCCCGGACTGGCCACTAAAACGCATTGATAGCCTGCTGCGCGCTGTGTTGCGCGCTGGCACGTTTGAGTTGTTTGGGCGCAAGGATGTACCTGCAAAAGTTATCATCAATGAATATGTGGATGTCGCAAAAGCTTATTTCGGTGTGGACGAGCCGCGTTTGGTCAACGGTGTGCTGGACCGTATTGCGCATGATTTGCGCCCTGATGAGTTTGCGAAAAAATGAACCTGCCCGAAAAGGCAGAAGATACTTTTATACAACGATATTTTGCGCGCCTTGCAACGGATGATGGCGCGTTTGGGCTGCATGATGATGCCGCCAGCATATCCGTTCCCGATCATCAGGATTTAATTGTATCTACCGATACGCTGGTCGCCGACGTGCACTTTTTTGCCGAAGACCCACCTGCAAAAATCGCCCAAAAGGCATTGCGGGTAAACCTGTCTGATATTGCGGCAAAGGGCGCACGCCCTGTTGGTTATTTTCTCAATTTGACGCTGCCCGATGCCTTTATGCGGTCTGACGAATGGATGTCAGAATTCAGCCATGGTTTGCAACAGGATCAGAGCGAATTTAATGTGCATCTTATGGGCGGTGATACCGTTCGCTGTGCCAACACAGGCGTTATAACCATCTGCGCCTATGGCGTTGTGCCAACCGGCCAAATGGTGCGGCGTAACGGCGCAGAGGCTGGTGATCGCCTCTATGTAACCGGCACGATTGGCGATGCTGCGCTGGGCCTGCTGATGCGCAAAGCTAAATTGCATGGGTTGGATACAATCGATCAGGATATTGGCGATGCCATCCGCGCGCTGGACCCACAAATAAAACGCCATACGGAAGACCGCTACTTGCTGCCGCAGCCCAGGACCGGGATTTCATCTGCGCTTTTGGCACATGCATCGGCGGCGATGGATGTTTCTGATGGTTTGGTTGGCGATGCCCGAACACTGGCAAATGCCAGTTCTGTTGCGCTGAAAATACACACGGACCAAATCCCCTATTCAACGGGCCTTGAAATTTTGTCAGATGAATCAATTTTGCAAAGGATCTGCCTAACCGGTGGAGATGATTACGAAATTCTGTGCACTGTTCCGGCAGGCCAGTGCGCCTCATTTGAAGATTCCGCCGTTGCAGCCAATATTGCCGTTGCTCATATCGGCCATGTTAAATCGGGAAGTGGTGTTGAAGTCATCGGTAATGATGGAAAAGAGCTATCGTTTTCGCAAAGCTCCTACGATCATTTTTCCTGAATATCCTAATTAGGCTGATGCCGCGAATGCAAGCGCCTCTTCTAACCGATCATTGCCCCAATACAGCTCGCTCCCAACGGTAAAACTGGGTGCGCCAAATAGTTCCAGGGCTTCTGCTGCTTCGGTGTTGGCGCGTAATTTGTCTTTTATCTCGGGGTTTGCTGCCTGTTGCATTACCTCGTTGGCGTCTAGACCCATATTCTCCAAAATACCGGCCATTGTTTTTGAGTGGGCAATGTCCAAACCCTCTCCAAACTCAGCGGTAAACACGCGCCGGGTAAAGTCCGGGCACCAACCCGCGTGCGCCCCCACCAGAGCAACTCTCGCAGCCAAAATGGAACGGCGGGGAAACTGATCGTATCCCTGAAACGCAGCAGGCCAATTAAATGGCAAATGAGCGGCGTCGGTGAGACGTTTCATATCGCGCCACATGTAACGCCCYTTGGCRGGGAATGCGTTGAAGGGGGAGGAGGTCAGCCCTTGTGCTTTGAAAATWGGCCCWAGCAAAAAGGGMCGCCATTCCATTTCAAYGCCAGCATTTTTTGCTAATGCCTCTATCCGCATGGCGGAGAGATAAGAGTARGTGCTGGCAAAATCATACCAGAAAACAAGTTTTGTCATGACCTATCCTGACATCGGCCTGMGCATAAACCTAGCTGTATTRTCGTTGCCSGGAGCATYSTRTTCCAAGAAGCTATTTGAATTGAGAATGGAACGCTGCGTAATTGTGATGAATGAGGGGCTATCGTCATCGCCAAAACGGGCGTATTACCCAATTTTTGGCGGATGGATTCTGGTTTATGACWCAGGTGGCAGAACAGGCAGATGGCGCGGGCGAAAACGACTCACTCGCCAAGCGTAATGCAGTGGTTCTGGCTGCCGCACAAGCCATTGGCGGAGCGGGTGCTCCGATCTGTATTTCGCTTGGTGGTATCGTTGGYTATTATTTGCTGGGCCCCGATAAAACATTTGCCACGCTGCCGGTAACCGCTTTTGTTGTTGGCACTGCTCTGGCGACTTTGCCTGCAGGCATGATGTCCAAAAACATGGGCCGCAAACGCGGGCTGATGAGCGGGTCGCTGATTGGCGTGGTCGGTGGCCTAATCGCCGCCTACGGCATTTATCTTTATAGTTTTTGGCTGTTTTGCGGCGGCGTGCTGGTGGCCGGTTCCGCTGGCGCTTTTGTGCAGCAATACCGTTTTGCCTCAACAGATATCGCCAGCGACACTTTTAAGCCAAAAGCCATTTCCTGGGTGTTGTTTGGCGGGGTTTTGGCAGGCGTTATCGGGCCGCAAACCGCCAATTTGGCCAAGGATTTGTTTGCGCCAGTTTTATTCGCTGGCGCTTTTGTGGGCCTGTCGGTTCTGGCGGTGTTATCTTGGTTCGTTCTAAGTTTTCTGCGCTTTCCTGAGGTAAAAGAAGTTGCTTCTGCGTCCAAAGGGCGGCCATTGCGGGAAATTATATCGCAAGGGCGTTTTCAGGTGGCGGTGTTATGTGCCGTGTCATCCTATGCGTTGATGAGCTTTGTGATGACGGCAGCTCCGCTTGCGATGGTTGGTTGCGGCCACAGCACCTCCGATGCGCTGTTGGGCATTCAGTGGCACGTATTGGCCATGTTTGCGCCAAGCTTTATCACCGGATCGCTGATCCAGCGCTTTGGCAAGGAACGCATTGTTGCAGCCGGCTTGCTGATGTTGGCAGCGTGTGCCGCGCTTGCTCTGACCGGGCTTGAACTGGGAACCTTTTGGGGYGCGCTSATATTGYTGGGTGTGGGCTGGAAYTTCGGCTTTATTGGTGCCACAGCCATGGTCACSGAAACYTATCGYCCTGAAGAGCGCAACCGCGTTCAGTCCTTCAACGATTTTGTSGTGTTTGGCTTCGTSGCSSTYGCATCGATATCRTCGGGCGGTGTGCTGAATGCCTTTGGCTGGAGCGCYGTCACMATGGTRGTGTTCCCCGTWGTTGCACTCACACTGATCGTGCTGTTCATCTCAACAAAACGGCAAAAARTCRCCRGTTAAAAAYAACYRGMAAARTCYTGGATAAATTGTTGGRTATTAAAGGCCGGTAGAGCGGCCTGCAGCACTTAGCAATTGWCCAACRAAGCTGACATCACTGCCGCCGGTTGGCGTYGTTCTGCTRATGAAGTCGAAYACGCGGCCATCTTGCATGCCGTAATTGGCCAATTGYTGAACRCGGTCTTCAYCGTCAAAATAAACCGCCAACACYCGTTGATCCACAATYTTGGARCGCGAAAACCTTACGGTGCGGCTGGAGGTCTGAGAAATGTAGTAATAAACCTCTTGGCCAAACCGCGCCGTTGTCGTGGGCGTGCCAAGGGATAACAGCACYTGATCCTTGCTGGAACCAGCTGGAACCTGYTCAACAGCATCRGGCGGKATTTGATAGCCATGATAAATGCGTTCTTCCAGGCAGCCACCAAGGGCAAGCCCGCAAGCCAGCATTGTTCCCATTGCAAACATTTTACCGGTGTTGAAATGGCGATTCAAAGGTTTATCAGTGGACATACGCGATACCATTTCAAACTTCTTTCCTGACTGCATTTGGTCATTTGACCACATATTTGACACCACAAAGGGCTTGCAATTTTCGCAACAAAGGCTCACTTGCAATCAACTTGCGTTGGCACTTCGCAAAAGTCCTAGCGTGCGCAACGCGGCTTTGCAACAAGTGCCAGCACACCGCTTCAATGATCTGCCCCGCCGATCCGCCTTTTTGGCGCTCAAGATTGGCCTGGCAAAACGGGTTAATAGACAATGTTCCGGCGACTATTTCAAAAAAAGCAATCCAATGAACAACTCATTCGTGCTCTTTACGGTGAGATTGTGGCGCAAGCCAGACAAGCAACATTCTATCGTGACTTCGGTGCGCCCGACACTCTGGATGGTCGTTTCAACATGATTGTTTTGCACTGCTTTATTCTTTTTCATCGCTTGAAAAATGAAACGGGTGGCGAGCGCGAAATCAGCCAGGCTGTGTTTGATATGTTTCGGCTGGATATGGACCGCTCCCTGCGCGAAATTGGCGTGGGCGACACCACGGTTCCCAAACGCATGAAAAAGATGATGCAGGTGTTTTATGGCCGCACCCAAGCCTATGACAAAGCGGCAGATTTAAGCGAACCTGAAGCGGCAATGGCCGACGCGTTGCAGCGTAATATCCTGAGCTATAATGATTCGCTTTTTGAAGGTGAGGGTGATGATTCGCCTGACCGCGATAGCAAAATAGCCGATGAAAAAGCCAAGGCCCTATCTCAGTATGTTTTGGCTGCCATCAGCCATGTTGAGAAACAAAGCACAAAAGACATCTGCGGCGGTTCGGTCTCATTTCCAGATCCGCAGAGTTACATTGCCACGACATAATTGCCACGACATAATTGATTGTTACTGACCCATTTTCTATGAGGCAAGGCATGACACGATCCAATAAAAACACAAATCCAGCTTCAAAAGGCAAATCTGAATTGCCTGAAATGGACATTAATCAGCGCGCAATGGAGGAACTGGCCGAGTTTTGGTCTGTTATTGTTCCTGATCGGGATATTTCCGATGTGGCGCGCGATTATTCGATTTGGCCCGAAAAAGAAGAATTCCCGGCGCTGGCAGGAGCACTGAACGTGGTGTCGATCGAGAAGATGATCGCCCATATTCGGGTTTATCGCACCAAATCAGGTATTCGGGCGCGTGGTAAAATTACGGGTCACCTGACGCAGAGCTGTGTGGTGACCCTGCAACCTGTTGTGCAAAAATTTGCCGAAGAAATCGACCGGACATTTGTGGTGAGTAAGGCCGCAGCAGATCGTGTTGTGGATAAAAACAAGGCTAAAACGGATATCCTTTTCGAAGGTGACGAYATTGATGCACCTGACATCATYATGAACGGTAAAATTGAYTTAGCAGCGATTGCGCTGGAACATTTTATTTTGGGGCTAGACCTTTATCCAAGAGCTGAAGGTGTTGAAATGGAAGGCATTTCCAATCCTTCTAGCGCTGGTGGATTGGATGATGAAGCCGCCGAAGATGATGGCCCTGTCTCACCTTTCGCTGCCTTGGCTGCTTTAAAATTAAACAGCGACACCTGAGTATTATGACAAGGATCATTGCGCAGGTTCTCCTATAGGCAATGATTGGGGCGTGAATTATTGTTTGTTTTGTGGCGTGAAGCCGGTATGGTCCGCCAACTGGGTTATGAGCTGATAATTGAAATGTTTTTTGAGTGATGAATGAATAAAACGATCACCATTTCCATTGATGTAATGGGCGGCGACAATGGAGTCGATGTGATTTTGGCAGGCGCTGCGCTTGCTCTTAAACGCATGCCTCATACCAAATTTTTGTTGTTCGGAAAACAGGAACTCATTGAGCCTGTTTTAGCGACGCACACGGCACTGGCTGACGTGTCAGAGGTTGTTCATTGCGATATTGCCGTAGCCATGGATGCAAAGCCAAGCATGGCCTTGCGCCAGGGGCGCTATAAATCCAGCATGTGGCGTGCCATTGAGGCTGTTAAGGATGGCCGCGCGGGCGTTTGTGTTTCCGCTGGCAATACCGGGGCGCTGATGGCTATGTCCAGATTTTGCCTGCGTTCTATGCCGGGCGTTGAACGACCTGCCATTGCTGCTATTTGGCCGACTATGCGCGGCGATAGCATTGTTCTGGATATGGGCGCGACAATTGGTGCCGACGCCAAGCAACTTGTGAGTTTCTCGATGATGGGCGGCGCTATGGCGCGGGCCTTATTCTCGATTAAGCGCCCGACTGTGGGGTTGCTGAATGTTGGCGTGGAAGAAATCAAAGGCGTCGAATATGTCCGTGAAGCAGGGCGCATCCTGAAAGAAGCCGATTTCCCATTTTGCAAATATATCGGCTTTGTTGAGGGCGATGATATTGGCAAGGGAACGGCTGATGTTGTTGTGACGGAAGGCTTTTCTGGCAATATCGCGCTGAAAACCGCTGAAGGAACCGCGCGGCAAATCGCTATTTACCTGCGCGAATCAATCTCTCGGAGCCTTATGGCTCGTATTGGTTATGTTTTTGCCCGTGGTGCCTTTAATCGGCTCAAGGACAAGATGGACCCAAGCAAATCCAATGGTGGTGTGTTTCTTGGGCTGAACGGGCTGGTGATTAAAAGCCATGGTTCTGCCGATCCAGAAGGGTTTGCCAGCGCAATTGGCCTTGGTGAAGCAATGACACGAAATGGTTTGTTGCAAAAGTTGAGTGACGATATGACTCAATTTCAGGCTATGCTCTCCAGTGAGCAGGAATCAAAGGAATAAGCAGTAGTGACAAGTCGAAAAGCTGTTGTAGCCGGCATTGGGTCGTATTTGCCTAAGCGGGTTATGACAAATGAGGACATTACCAAAATCGTTGATACCAGCGATGAATGGATTGTCCAACGCACGGGAATCCGCGAACGGCATATTGCCGCTGAGGGTGAAATGACCAGTGAYCTGGCATTTGCTGCGGCCGAGCGCGCCTTGCAAGACGCCAAGATGAGCGCTGATGATATCGATCTCATCATTTTGGCGACATCGACACCTGATAACACGTTTCCAGCWACGGCTGTTGCTGTGCAGCACCGGTTRGGYATGAAGCACGGTGCCGCCTTTGATTTGCAGGCGGTATGCTCTGGCTTTGTTTATGCCATGACCGTGGCTGATAGTTTCATCCGCTCCGGCGGTGCCAATAATGTGCTGGTCATCGGCGCRGAGACTTTTTCTCGCTTGCTGGATTGGACAGATAGAACAACATGCGTTCTGTTTGGCGACGGRGCAGGYGCTGTTGTGCTGCGCGCTGAAGAAAATACWGATCGCGGCATTATGACCTGCCATCTGCGCTCAGACGGTGCCCACAAAGACAAATTGTATGTTGATGGTGGACCATCAAGCACGCAAACCACCGGGCATTTGCGCATGCAGGGACGGGATGTATTCAAGCATGCTGTTGGTATGATTTCCGATGTCGTGCACGATGCTTTTGCYGCAAGCGGTACAAGCGCCGAAGACYTGGATTGGTTCGTGCCRCACCAGGCAAACCGGCGYATTATTGACGCCAGTGCCGATAAGCTGGGCATTGATCGCAGCAAAGTTGTGCTCACAGTTCAGGATCACGGCAACACCTCGGCGGCGTCGATTCCATTGGCATGGGATACGGCCGTTAAAGATGGGCGTATCAAAAAAGGTCACCTTGTCATGTTGGAAGCTATGGGCGGCGGATTTACTTGGGGTAGCGTGCTGTTACGCTTATAAAACTTGCAGTATTTGTCAAAACGCTACTGCGACACTATTGACGCGCCTTAACCATGGACATAACGTGTGCGGCGGAACAGATTGCTTGAAGTGAATTGAGCATTGCGTAGGGAGTGGGCAGAGACGATGGGCGGCAGAACAGTCACGCGCGCAGATTTGGCGGAAGCGGTTTACGAGCGTGTGGGATTATCCCGTTCGGAATCYTCAGATTTAGTGGAAATGGTGTTGGAGGAAATCTCTGCGACCATAGCCAGTGGAGAAAACGTAAAGCTTTCTTCCTTTGGTTCATTTGKTGTACGCAGCAAAAACGAACGCATTGGACGTAATCCMAAAACAAAAGTGGAAGTTCCWATTCCTCCACGYAAAGTTATGGTTTTCAAACCCAGCAATGTGCTGAAAGAGAAAGTCAATAATGGATTCAAAAACTCTCGTAAGTCTTTTGAATAAAACAGAAATTTGCCTACACTAGGGCGTTACCGAARGTATTGCGATGGCTGGTAAAGGACCAGATGCATTTAGGACAATCAGCGAGGTCGCTGATGATCTGGRTCTTCCACAACACGTATTACGCTTTTGGGAAACWCGTTTTTCACARATAAAACCGATGAAGCGCGGCGGTGGCCGGCGCTATTATCGCCCACAGGATGTGGAGCTGCTGCGCGGGATTCGCGCGCTGCTCTATGGTGAAGGCTATACGATCAAAGGTGTGCAGCGCCTTTTGAAAGAGCGCGGTGTCAAAATAGTCATGGCTATTGGGCGCGGTGAAGCCAGTGTAGACATTGATGCACCTCGATTAAATAGCCCCAGTCGATTGATACCCGTCGGTGATGCGGGCAAGGGCGAGGGCACTGCCGGTCGTTTATTCTCAAAATTAGGCCTGAAAAAAGCTGGCAGTCCAGAAGATGGCGAAGAATTGCCGTTTAGTGCCAAGGCACCTGAGGCCAAGCGGTTATCAGAGCAGGATACCGAGCGTTTGCATGCAACTTTGTTTGAACTTTTAGAGTGCAAACGCCTGCTTGATCAGGTCAAATARAGCAATTTACAGAACTTGCATCAATCAGTTGCGTTCAATTTRGAGCCTCGCTATATAGGCATTAGTCGGAGCGTGGCGCAGCCTGGTAGCGCACTTCGCTGGGGGTGAAGGGGTCGTAGGTTCRAATCCTATCGCTCCGACCATTTGTCTTCTTCCCWCAGCAATCTTTTTATATCCTGAGATTTTTYAATATCGAGCAATASGCTGGGTATTAGCTGCATAGCGATGGTAGGCTCTCATTTACCCYACTTATCTCGCCAATCTATGATCAAGGAATCTCACAACATGGCTGATCTTACGCTTACTTCTTCGGACGGYCATCAATTCGGTGCTTATCAAGCCAACCCAAGCGGCAAAGTGCGCGGCGGTATCGTTGTGATTCAGGAGATATTTGGCGTTAACTCCCATATACGCTCGATTTGTGATCGATTGGCAGCAGATGGTTATGTGGCCATTGCGCCTGCATTATTCGACAGAACCGAGCCTGGTTTTCAGTCCGGCTATTCAGCGCCAGAAGTTGAGACAGCGCGCGGTTTTATCGCCAACCCCAACTGGGATGATTATTTGAAAGATACTGATGCTGCTCGTGAAGCTATTTCGAATGTTGGAAAAATTGGCATTGTCGGGTTTTGTCTTGGCGGCAGTATTGCCTTTTTAGCCGCAACCAGACTTGCCGGATTTGCAGCGGCATCTGGGTTTTATGGTGGCCGCATCGCGACATTCGCCGATGAAGTGCCGCAGTGCCCCGTGCAACTGCATTATGGCTCAGAGGATCATGGTATCCCCATGAGCAATCTCGATAGCGTGCGTGCCAAAAGGGCCGATTGCGATGTGAATGTCTATGAGGGGGCAGGGCACGGCTTCAATTGCGATGCTCGTGGCAGCTTTAACGAGAAAGCGGCTGAGTTAGCGTGGTCCCGCACCATGGCATTATTCGCCGCGAATGTCGGATAGGGTTACAATTCAGCGCCGTACTGGTTGTTTTTCCATTTAGCTTCCGCCGCAATCATGCCCCACAGCATGCCAATCAGCAGAAAATAGTGTCGCCAATGGTCCACATCAATCACGATCCCCACCAGCTGATGGCCAACAAAGGTCACAAAGCACACGATGAGAACTGGCTGCCATGGCCGCGCCAAGAACAGGAGAGGCGCAGCTTTGATTATGGTCCATATGACAAAAATTGGGTAAATGATTCCGCCGAGCCAGCCATAAGCTGCAAAGCTTTTCAAATAGATATTATGCGGATCACCGCCGGTGAAATATATTCGGCCGAACTCCAGCGGCCCCAATCCCAATGGGTGGTTGAGAATAAATTTAAAGCCTTCGATATGGCGGTAGAACCGGCCATCGCGGCCACCATCATAATTTTGTACCAGATGGGCGCGCTCTGAAAACAGCGATGATACGGCGTCCATGGACAACACGGCAATCAGCATGACAACCATGGCTGCCGCTGCAAACCCTAACAACACAAACAACCGCATGCGCCCGGCAGAGCCTCTGGTGTTGATGAAAACCGTGATGAAAATACCCAGCATTGTCAGGATTGTAAGTGCCCAGGCCGCGCGCGAGAAGGCGATGAATATGCCAAATGCCATTATCAACATGGCACCCATGCGAAAAATGGTGCTGCCCTTTTCACCCACCAGAATGCCGTAAAACAGAAAACCCATGGGGGCGATCAGGAATGGGCCAAAAACGTTAGAATCTTCAAAGCCGCCGGTGGCACGGCCCCACCTTGTGAAAAGGTCATAAGCACCAGGGACGACAGAGAAGTAGCCCAGAATGCCAAGTATAGATGTTGCGCACCCTGCTGCGATATAGGCATTGGTGATGATTTTGAGACGCCTTGGATCATCTGCAATCAGGCTTGAATAGAAAAAGGAGGTCAGGACCAGAAAGGCAGAGACSGCCAGAAAWATSGGCCCTTCCTCATAGCTCTTGGTCTGGGTGAGGGAGATKARWCCGCCRATAATATACAGGACAAGGCAAAAGAAGAGCGGC
This sequence comes from Hyphomicrobiales bacterium, assembly GCA_002746425.1. GTDB lineage: Bacteria > Pseudomonadota > Alphaproteobacteria > Rhizobiales. The sequence goes on from NVXB01000036.1 coordinate 29,593, forward strand.
GCAATYTGCCGMGGAATTGGCAGGCCCGCCATAAACCAMACRGGRATGAGYGCMACSGCAAACAGCTCATAGGGCGCAGGYTCGCGGAACACAAAACCACCGGAGAAGACCAGCAACCAAAGGCCGATAACGCCGAGTGCTTTTCCGATGGTTGATAGWTGCGTYTGGTTTATGTCTATCGTCGACATGGGCGGCTCAGTAGGAGTTCCGCGTATCAATAATTTTCAGCGGCGTGATCAACATGATGTAGAGGTCAAACCAGACCGACCARTTTTCAATRTARTGWARGTCATGCTCAACGCGGGCGCGGATCATTTCCTTGCTGGTAATCTCACCGCGCAGGCCATTGATTTGTGCCCAGCCGGTGATGCCAGGCTTAACCCGGTGGCGCGCAAAATAACCATCAACCACACTCTCCCAGGGGCTATCTTCTGTATGGGCGTGCACGGCATGAGGGCGGGGCCCGACCAGCGACAGCTCACCGCGCAGCACGTTAAACAGCTGYGGCAACTCATCCAGCGTCGTTTTGCGAATAAAGCGGCCCACACGGGTTACCCGTGGATCGTGCCGGGAAACAACGTTTTTCGCCAATGGATCCGCCATATTGTGATACATGGAGCGAAATTTTAGCACCGTGACTTTCTCATTATTGAAGCCATAACGCTGTTGGCGAAACAWRACCGGRCCGGGRCTATCCAAGCGAATGGCGAGTGCTGTTAGCARCATGACTGGCGCGAGYAAAATCACCCCAAGGGTGGCAAAGAACAGATCAAAAACCCGCTTTTTCAGATAATCCCAATCAGCAATGGGCTTATCAATGAGATCAAGAAACGGAATAGCGCCGACATAAGAATAGGAGCGGGGGCGGAAATTYARYTTGTTGCCATGGGCGCTYAGGCGGATATCAACCGGTAAAACCCAAAGGTCTTTCAACATTTCTGCSACGCGGCCCTCGGCWGTCAGCGGGAATGTCACGATCARCATATCGATTTTACAAATGCGGCCAAAAATCAGAAGATCGGCAAAGCTGCCAAGTTTTGGATAGCCCAGAGTATTTGCGGGCGAGCGGTCATCGTCGCGATCATCAAAAATACCGCAAATCTGTAAATCCTGGCCGGGTTGGCTCTCTAGGGATCGGATGAGATCCGCGGCACGCTCTCCGCCGCCAACAAGTATCACGCGGCGTTGCAATCTACCTTCCTGGAACAAATTATGTACGGCACGTGCGATGAAAATCCGGGAAACCGCGAGAATGACACCACCGCTCAAAAACCAGGTGCCAAGCCAAACGCGGGAGAAGTTTTCACCCTGCTTGAAGAAGAAGGCTAGAATGGCAAACAGGGCAAATACCAGCGTCCATGCAGCTAAAACACGGCCGAGTTGCTGAAACACYTTTTGCAGAGATTGGACAGAATAACCATCYACWGCCTGAATGAACAGGACACCGAAAAARCCACCTGCCARYGAAATCGCAATATAGAGAAATTCAATCGTGTCAAAAAGCCCGAGATCACTGCCGGCTATGACGTTTTGCGGGTGGACGTAAATGGCGTAAAGCAGAACACCCAGTATTGTCAGGAAACAGAAATCGGCCGCCCGTACTAACCCGGACAAAACACTTGGTGAGACATTGTCACTGGATAGATTGGCTGCAATGCGCCGTGCTTCCGCGCCAAGTTCACTAGCATCAGCATTTTCAATCTCATCGGGCGTGGCGGTYTCAGACAAGCGATCCAACATTCTTTGCATTGCTGTTTGCTTRTTGCCGGCTATCTCGCCTTTGTGTCCTGCGATGTGATCAGACATTACTCAATTACCTACAAATGATACGATGGTTCTAAAACAGACGTTCTTTTACATAAATTGTGTCGCCCGGCAGCACGGCATCCAGCAGGCTAAGTTGATAAACAATGGCCTCTAGCGTGGCTGTGCCACTGCGCCGATCAACCGAAACTATTCTTGCATCTGCCCGKGAGGTGAAACCACCGGCCAAGGCRACAGCGCGTTCCACCGTCATGYCTGGGGCAAAMCGATAGGCACCGGGGCGTGAGACTTCGCCATGGATGTAGAAGGGGCGTGTCTGCGCCAGCTCAACGCTTACATCGGGCTCACGCAAATAGCCGCTTGCCAGGCGCGTGCGAATAGTTGATGCCAGCCCGCTTGTGCTGCGACCGCGTGCGCTCACCTGACCAATCAGAGGCATCATGATGCGCCCTGTTGCGTCAACAATATAGGTTCCCGAAAGTGATTCTTGTTCAAATACCACGACCCGAACGCTGTCCCCTGTATCCAGATGATAGGTCGTTGCTGCTGGTCCACTTAAAAGGGGTGCACTGCGTGGAAGTTCTCTGGCGCAACCCGCAAGCAGGGCAACCACCAAAAATCCCAACAAGGTACTCTTGAACTCAAAGTGCGACATATCTCAACCGTATTATTGCTACATAAACTGTTAATCGAATATTGCAGATTACGGTTAATCAAAGCTGAACGGAAAAATGCTATTGGCGAACATTTGTTAACCTGGCCGTTACCTCCATCTGCAATTTTAGAAACWCATTTATAAAGTACACAGTAAAATTCCTATGGAACAAATAGCAGGGCGCACACGACCTAAGGATCCGGCAATTGACATCTTTGTCATTGTTAAGGCGATGCTGCGCGCATCTATCTGGGCGCTGCCCCTTGCCGTGATTGCTGCAATTGGCGCGTATTAYTATTYCTCGCATCAAGAYCCCGTTTAYAGCGCYGACGGTGCGGTGCTCATTGATGTGCCAACGACGGTCAATTTGCGCGGCACATCGGAGYTGGCCGGGCCTGATATTTCTCTTCGGCTTAGCCAGGAATCYATCAATTCCAAAGTWCAGGTCATTCGTTCTCGCGATTTGGCAAAATCTGTTATTGATCTGATCGGGCTGGAAAATGTTGAAGAGTTYCAACCWGACATCAARAAAAGCMTGCTCAGTAATCCCGCAACCCGGATAGAYCCCCGCATYCTGACMGAAACCGTTATCAATCGCTTTGCTGAAAAGCTGGTTGTTTACGCCGTTGATCAGTCGCGGGTTATTGTTGTTGAATTTGAGAGCAGCAGCCCAGATTTGGCAGCCGAAGTCACAAATGCGGTCATGGAAACATTTCTGACGTCAGAACAACTCTCCAAGCAAAAATCCGCAGTCGAAGCGCGCGTTTGGCTGGAAAAGGAAATATCCAGCTTGCGAGGCCGTGTTGTCGCAGCAGAATCCTCGGCTGAGCAATACCGCTCCCGCAAAGGGTTGTTCTCAACATCAACCGATACAACGTTGCCAGAGCAACAATTGGCCAATCTCTCACAGGCACTTAACGATGCCCGCACCCGAGATAATGCTGCACAAAGCTCACTGGCGGGGCTGGAATCGGTTATTGCGCGCGCAAACGGCAACCCAAATTTACTTTTGTCTGTCGCCACAGTGGCCAACTCGCCTTTGATTCAATCCTTGCGCCAATCCAAGGCGCAGCTTGAAGCCCAGATTGCTGATTTATCCGCAGATTTATTGCCGCGCCACCCGCGCCTGCGGGCTCTTGTTGTGCAATTGGATGAGCTGAATCGTCAGATATCGAATGAAGCAAAATCTGTTTTGACCGGTGCCAAGCAAGAAGCCGAGCGTACCAGCAAGGAAGTGGTGCAATTGCAGAAAATGCTGTCGGCGCAGAAACTGGAAACCGGATCAGCAAATGAGAGCGAAGTAGAGCTACGTGCTTTAGAGCGTGAAGCCCGTGCTGAGCGCGATTTGCTGGAAACTCTACTGGCACAATATCGCACATCCCTTGCACGAGAAGGCGCGGGCGGATTGCTTGCTGAAGCGCGGATTATTGCACGCGCACAGCCTCCCATTGAACCAACCGGGCCAAAAATTATTGTGCTGACTGCCGCCGTGGCAATCGCGATTTTGTTGCTGGTCATGGGGTTTGTTGTATTGCGCGAGTTGCTTTCTGGCAGAGGGCTTGGTTTAGCCAATGAAGACCAACAAGACGAAGTTGCGCAACACCCACACGCAATGGCGGCATAGGGGGCTATGCTGCGTAAAATCCAAAAGCTTATATTGGTTGCATTCTCCGCCACGGGCTTGGTGCGCGTTATTGAACCGATAACGGGCGGCAAGGGTGCCATTTTGATGTTGCACCGTGTCCGGGCACGGCCAAACCGGGCATTCCAGCCCAATGAGCATTTGGAAATCACCCCCAAGTTTTTGAGCACGGTGCTGAGTTACGTAAAAAAACAGGGGATGGATTTTATTCCGCTGGATGACATGCCGAGCCGTTTGGCCAATCCTTCGCCGCGCCGGTTTGTAGCCATAACATTAGATGATGCGTCGCTGGATAACCTCACCGATGCGTTGCCTGTTTTCAAAGCCCATAATTGCCCATTCACAATTTATACCACCAGCGGATTTGCAGATCGTACCGCTCTGCCATGGTGGATGGTGTTGGAAGAAATTTTACTCAAGCAACCCATTGTTGATGCTCATTCCATAGGTGGTCGAAGCGCCGAAGTTGTGGGAACCACGCGGCAGAAATACAGTGTTTTTGAGCGACTGGTTCTTCGTTTTGTCGCCCTTCCAGAAGATGAAAAGCAGAGTCGGATCAGCACATTTGCGGCCGAACATGGCTTTGATACCTCTGCTCTGATGGAGCGTAACTTCATGAATTGGGATCACCTTCGCGAGATTGCCGCATGCCCGCTGGCAACAATTGGTGGACATACGACCTCCCACCCCATGTTATCGCGGCTGTCTGAAGAGGATGCTGATGCGGAAGTTATCAACGGCGCACGGCGAATTGAACAAGAGCTGGGCGTTTACCCCAAGCATTTTGCATATCCTTATGGCAAATCAGTTGCCGCCAGCAGAGCTGCGTTTAAAATCATAGAGCGGTTGGGCTTTGAGACCGCCGTAACAACGCGTGGCGGTATTTTACATGGTGCTGGCAGGGAGCGTATTCATGCACTTCCGCGCCTATCGCTTAACGGCCATTATCAGGATACAAGAGTGCTGAGCTCGCTGCTAAGCGGTGCACCGTATTTAGCGTCTAGCGTTTCAAAGAATGAAAACCTGACCTTTGCTGAGGCCGAACCCGCCTAAGGCAAAGTAGGAAATTATGGCTTTTGCATCCACCAAACGATTGCGCCTGCCGGAATAACCCAGCCCAAGCCAAACAGCAGGAAAAAGCCGAAATGTGACCACCCGCCCATGGATGGTAAAGTGGCTGCGCTCAGTTTCATCACCAACAGTGAATAGACTATTATAAAAAGCACCAAAATGGGTGTGCCGATAAGTTTGCGAACGCGCGGTTGCATTGTCTTTTGTGCCTTTGATCAGTGCCTGGAACAGCCAAGCCATACCTATAGCGAATTTGAGACTGCATTCAATTGGAAGATCACATCGGCATTGTATAAACTTGGCGTGCTGCTTTGTTTTGCGCATAAATGTGGCCTTGAGAATGCGCGCTATGAGGTCTATCAACCATTCGCATATTCTCCAATAATCCTTGATTCTGGTTGACCATGACACCTGCCAATAATTTCCAAAGCGATACTCACCACGACATCAATGCCATTCGCATCTGGCTTTATATCATTTGCTTGCTGATTTTTGTGATGGTCATTGTTGGCGGCGTTACAAGGCTGACCGATTCCGGCTTATCCATTACCGAATGGAAGCCCTTGCTTGGGGCTATTCCGCCGTTGAACGAAGCACAGTGGTTGATGGAATTTGAGAAATATCAAAAAATACCAGAATACCAATTGCAGAATATGGGCATGTCACTGGAAGAATTCAGCTTCATTTATTGGTGGGAATGGAGCCATCGTTTTCTAGGGCGTTTCATCGGCTTGGTCTATTTCGTGCCGTTTGTCTGGTTTGCTGCGCGCCGAAAAATCCCGCTAAATTTATACCCACGCTTGATCATTCTGTTTGTTTTGGGCGGATTGCAAGGCGTTGTTGGCTGGTGGATGGTCTATTCGGGCCTATCCGTGCGGGTGGATGTAAGCCAGTACCGGCTTGCTGCGCATCTCATATTGGCAATTTTTATCTTTGCCGCTACATTGTGGGTGGCGCGTGGGTTAAGAACGCCAGCAGCCCAAGCGCGCTATCAGCAAGTGGGTGCTTCAATCATCTGGACGGGCAGGGCCTTACTGGTTTTGCTGTTTGCTCAGCTTTTTGCCGGCGTATTTGTTGCCGGGCTTGATGCAGGGCTGACTTTCAACACATGGCCGTTGATGGATGGAGATTTGATTCCATCTGGCCTGTGGAGCGATGCGCCTGGCGGGTTGTTGAATAGTTTTGAGAACATACAGACTGTGCAATTCAACCACCGCGTCTTGGCGTATCTGCTACTGGCATTGGCCGTATTCCATCTTTTTCAAATACGTAAATCGGTTCAAGGCATTGCCGGTATCACGGCAATGGTTGTTGTTATCATGATCTTGGTTCAGGCGCTTATTGGTATCACCACACTGTTGCTGGCAGTGCCTTTATGGGCCGGTGCGCTGCATCAGGGTTTTGCTGTTATTGTTGTGACCGTCATGGTGATGCATTTGCAAAACATGCGCAAAGACATCTCCTGAGGCCAAAACGGGTAAAACTATCAGGTAATGCTTGCGGGAATACGGGCAAAGTAACGCACCCAAATGCCGTGCTTCTTCTTGCTGTATGCAGGAATAGGTGCTTTTCTAGTTTCAACAATCATGGCCCAAATCTGGGCATTTTTCTTGAAATGGGAGGGACTTATGGCGTCCAATATTAAAGGGCCTGCAATTTTTCTGGCGCAATTTGCTGGCGATACCGCACCGTTTGACACATTGCCAAATATCGTGAAATGGGCCGCTGGTCTTGGCTATAAAGGCGTGCAGCTTCCTACCTTTATTCCCGCTATATTTGATCTCGACAAGGCCGCTGATTCCCAGACCTATTGCGATGAAGTTAAAGGTATCTGCGCTGATGCTGGTGTTGAAATCACTGAGCTTTCAACCCATTTGCAAGGCCAGCTTGTTGCTGTTCACCCTGCCTATGACAGCCAGTTCGATACTTTTGCGCCAGAAAGCGTGCATGGCAATCCACAAGCCCGTCAGGAATGGGCCGTTGACCAGATGAAAAAGGCCGCCAAGGCATCCAGAATGCTTGGCCTTGATGTCACGGTTTCTTTCACTGGTGCGCTGGCATTTCCATATATGTACCCGTGGCCTCAACGCCCCGAAGGTTTGATCGAAGAGGCTTTTGCCGAGCTTGGTCGCCGCTGGAAGCCCATCCTTGATGTCTATGAAGATTTTGGTGTGGATGTCGGCTACGAAATCCATCCCGGTGAGGATGTGTTTGATGGCACRACTTTCGAGATGTTCCTTGATCAGCTCAAGGGCCACAAGCGTTGCACCATCAAYTACGATCCATCGCATTTTGTGCTGCAACAGCTGGATTATCTGGATYTCATCGATATTTATCACGARCGCATTTCTGCGTATCACGTGAAGGATGCCGAGTTTAATCCAACCGGCCGTCAGGGYGTTTATTCCGGCTATGCTTCCTGGGAAGACCGGGCCGGRCGCTTCCGCTCTCTTGGTGATGGTCAGGTSGATTTTGCYGGTATTTTCTCAAAACTGGCAAAATACAATTATGACAGCTGGGCYGTTCTGGAATGGGAATGCTGCCTGAAACACCCWGAGCAGGGYGCYGCTGAAGGTGCACCKTTYATTGCYGATCATYTGATCCGGGTAACRGARCGCGCATTCGATGATTTTGCCGGGGGWGATACYGACCCWGAGCAGATCAAGGCTATGCTCGGCCTAAACCGCTAATATCAAAAAGGCCCGGAYAAATCCYGGGCCTTTTTTATGTCTATAAAATCAGTGTGTTGAAGCCCTATTCGGACTCACTTTCTCACAGCGACAATTGCTATTCCATATCTGCGTGAACGGCAATTTGGGCCAAATCCGCATCTTGTGGTTTGATAATCCGAAAACTCTCTTTCACGCCGGTTTCCACCAATTCGCGCTCCACCACCATCAATGTATTGTCCTCATGGTCTTCGCACATTTGGCGCATGTGGTTGATTTCCTCTGTGGCCGGCCCACGTGCCGCCTCAAGCGAGGGAGCACCATAGACCTGCACAAAATGCGCGCTGAGGCGGTTGATTGCGTCTTCGTATTCCCGCTCGCTAATGGCCGTCACCGCAACCAGTGTGGAGCGGCCAAAGCTCTCTATGCCCATCCAACCATTGGCAAAGGCCTGGCGTGCTTTGCCGGTCAAATTGTCAGTCGTCCAGTTTGAAAATTCAAACGCGCCAGAAATGGCCCATTCATCCAACTCGGCGGTGCGCTCAAATATGTTCTGATCAGAAATATCAAACTGAATGGTGCGGGCAAGTTTCACTTTTTAGTCTCCAGCATCGTGGTCAGCGGAAAAACATGGGTGCCGCCTTGGTTTTTCAGCAGCATGCCACCATTCTCATCAAGCCCCATGAAAATACCCTTTTGTGGGCTTTCCACTTCCTCGCCAAGCATATCGCATTTATCCCGCCATGCGGCGTGCAAGGGCGCTATGCCATCGTCGATAAACCGGCTAATCCACACCATGGTATGGCGCGCCCAATTCTCAATCAGTTGCGGCGCGGTAATTTCTCCGCAGCCCTCTTCGGCAAGCGTGGTTTGGTCCGGCATATCGCCAGGCTCCGCATCATGAACCGGCATAATGGGCACTTCCATGCCCAATACCAGCCAATCCGGTTCCTCTTTGGGATCGGATGTAGAGGCCACGGCATACATATGCCCACACAGAGCGCCATTGACCTTGATGCGGTCGGGCCAAACAAAATGCACAGCCACTTCTGGCGGGGCCAACGCGCCCAAGCTATCACTCAGGCCAAGTTCCGCCGCGAACAAGATGCCCATGGCTGTTTCCAGCGGTTCTTCAGGTGCTAGAATCAGTGCTGCGCGAGCAGAAATTGTATCCTCAGACCAAACCACCAGGCCGGGATCAATACCGCGCATGGCCATGGAAACGGCTTTTGTGACCGGGTCCAGATTGGGCCGAAGGGCTTCGCCGCGCAGCAGCGGTGGAAACCCCGGTTTTGTCGGGTCGGGTTGACCAACAATCATGCCAGCTCCTTCAAGTTCATCAGCTTTTCTGCAATACGCATAAAGCATTGAGCCTGCTCACTATCTGGTTTGATCGCCACAATCGGCGTGCCCCCGTCACTGGCCACGCGAATGTCCAGATCCAGCGGAATTTCACCCAAAAACGGCGCGCCAATATTCTCGGCCTCCGCTTTTGCGCCGCCATGGCCAAACGGGTGGTGCACCGTGCCACATGTGCCGCAGACAAATGAAGACATGTTCTCGATGATACCCAAAATAGGGGTGCCCATTTTCTGGAACATATCAATGCCCTTGCGCACATC
>NVXB01000037.1 GCA_002746425.1 Hyphomicrobiales bacterium
GCAAAACCGTGCGGGCGTTTTTGCCCAAGCAAGAATTGTTGCCTTATGTCGAGGCGATTTTGCAGGTTTATAATTTGCACGGTCGCCGCGATAATAAATACAAAGCGCGTATCAAAATTCTGGTGCATGAAACCGGTCTTGAAAAGCTAAAAGATTCCATCGAGCATGCTTTTGAGGGCATTCGCCACAGCTTTACCAGCCCGTCCAAAGCGCTGATTAAAGCCATTGATGATGCCTTTGCCCCGCCCGAATTTATCAATAGCCGCTCGCTGGTGTTTGAAGATGCGTTGATTGCCAGCGCCGCGTTTCGCGCTTTTGTGGAAACCAATGTGGCTGAGCATAAAAACCCGGCTTACGGCATTATTTCTGTCTCGCTAAAACCTGTTGGCGGCGTGCCGGGCGATGCCAGCGCGGATCAAATGCGGGTGTTGGCGGAATTGGCAAAAACCTACAGCCACGATGAGCTGCGTGTTAGCCATGAGCAAAACATCATTTTGCCGCATGTGCGCAAAAGCGATATTCCAGCGGTTTGGGAAGCTTTGCAGGATGCCGGTCTTGGCACGGCCAATATTGGCCTGATTTCCGATATTATCGCTTGCCCTGGCATGGATTATTGCGCGCTTGCAACGGCGCGCTCTATTCCAATTGCCCAGGAAATATCCGAGCATTTTGCCGCGCGCGGTCTTGAGCGCGAAATTGGCGAGATGAAGATCAAAATTTCYGGCTGTATCAATGCTTGYGGCCACCACCATGTYGGCCATATCGGCATTTTGGGGCTGGAGCGCAAAGGCGTTGAAAACTACCAAATCACGCTGGGCGGTGAYGGCCGCGAAAACATGAAAGTTGGCGATCGTGCTGGCCCKGGTTTYTCRGCKGAAAAGCTGATGCCGGCGCTGGAYCGTTTGGTCAAYGCCTATCTTGATGTGCGCGAAGGCGTGGATGAACCCTTTATCGACAGCTACAAACGGYTGGGCTCTGCGCCCTTTATTGCCGCGCTGTATCCGGAGGCTAAAAATGCAAGTGCTGCCTGAACATGCYAATTTAACGGCCAAAGCATCGCCYGCKGYTGAGACCCGCAAYATCGATCATTTGGARCAGGAGGCCCTTAGCCTGCTGAGCAAAATCTTCGTCGATAACGCCTATGGTAAYCCGGCGCTGGTYTCGTCTTTTGGCGCGGAATCTGCCGTGTTRTTGCATCTGCTGTCGCGGGTTAACCGCGATGTGCCGGTGCTGTTTGTCGACACGCTGATGCTGTTTGAAGAAACCCTGCAATACCAGATCGATCTGGCGGAGCAGTTGGGCCTGACCGGCGTTAAGCGCGTTATGCCTGATCTTTATGAGGCCAAAAAGCACGATCCTTACGGCCGTTTGCATCTCAGCGATACAGATAGTTGCTGCGCCTTGCGCAAGATCAAACCGCTGGAAAATTTTTTGCGCAACTATGATACGTGGGTTAGCGGGCGCAAACGTTTTCAGGGCGAAACGCGTGCGCAATTGGGCGTGCAGGAAAAAGATGATTGGGGCCGGGTTAAATTCAACCCGTTGGCCGATTGGCAGGCACAGGATATTAAGACGTATTTTGAGCGTTATGATTTGCCGCGCAATCCGCTGGTTGACCGGGGCTATAAATCCATTGGTTGCTCGCCCTGCACCACACCGGTGGCTGAGGGTGAAGATGCCCGCAGTGGGCGCTGGCGCGGTGAAGACAAGACAGAATGCGGCATTCATTTTGAGAACGGCGTGATGGTGCGTACCGGTCCAGAAATGACTGCGAATGAGGGAACAGTTAATGAGCGTTGATAAACCAGAAAATTCAGATGAGCCCAACATCATCATCCGCGAGGGAAAATTTTCGCGCTCGGAGTTAACCGGTTGCGCGTTTTTGTCGGTCGCGGAATTGCCCGATATTGCCGCTATTGGCAGCTTGTTTGTTGATTTAGCCTCCGATGAAAGCGCCGAGGATCTGGTGCCGTATTTCAACGCCATCACGCTTATTCGTGTGGCGTTTCCAACCATTGCCGATGGGCGCGGTTTCAGCCTTGCCCAACGTTTGCGGTCGCTGGGTTATCGCGGTACATTGCGGGCCTATGGCGCGTTGATCAGCGATCAATATCCCATGGCGTTGCGCACCGGTTTTGACGAATTAGAAATTTCTGCGGAATTGGCCAAGCGCCAGCCCGAACAACAATGGCGTGACCGACTGCCAAAATCTGATACATATCGCAAACGTCTTGGCCTCGTTGGCTAGGATTTGCGCTTTTAATGGAGGCCCCGATGGCCGATACCACTCTTTCTCCTGATGCTCCTGCTACTGAACTACCGGCCACTGATTTACCGGGAGGCCAAACCGTTACAGCGGTGAAGCACTGGAGTGATCAACTTTTTTCATTCCGGCTTACCCGCCCGGCGTCTTTGCGCTTTCGCTCCGGCGAGTTCGTGATGATTGGCCTGATGGGCGAGAATGGCCGCCCGCTGCTGCGCGCTTATTCCATCGCCTCGCCGTTCTGGGATGAAGAGCTGGAGTTTTATTCGATCAAAGTGCCCGATGGCCCGCTGACCTCACGCCTGCAAAATATCAAAATTGGCGATCAGGTGATCGTTAAAACCAAGCCGACCGGCACATTGATTTTGGATGCGCTACTGCCCGGCAAACGCCTGTTCTTGATCTCCACCGGCACCGGCATTGCGCCCTTTGCCGCGCTGATCCGCGACCCCGGTGTGTATGAAGCCTATGATCAGGTGATTTTGACTCATACTTGCCGGAAAAAAGAAGAGCTGGCCTATGGGTTTGATCTTGTCGAGCAGACCAAGGCCGATCCGCTGGTGGGCGAAGAGGCCACTGAAAAGCTGTTGCATTACGCAACAACAACGCGCGAGCCATCACAATATGAAGGCCGTATCACCGATTTGATGCGTTCTGGCAAAGTCTACGAAGACCTTGGCACCCCGCCACTAACTGGCGATGACCGTGTGATGATTTGCGGCTCAATGGCGCTTAATCTGGATGTAAAAGATATTTGCGCTGCTGTTGGTCTTGATGAAGGCTCTGTTGCACGGCCCGGCCAATTCGTTGTTGAGAAATCGTTTGTGGGCGATGATACGCGATTAAGTTGATCAACTAACTGGTGAAATTAGGCTGGGCGGTGCGTTGGTTTTGTAAGTCAGAAATGGCAACTAACAGCCAGTTTTAAAAGCACCCTCAGTTCTCCCACCCGTCATCCCAAGACTTGATCTTGGGATCCAGTAGGTGTGCGCACTCACCCATGACCCGTTATCGCAACCGAGCCGCTGCTCTGGATACCAAGATCAAGTCTTGGCATGACGAAACGGGGAGCTGTACGTTTTGCTGGATGGGTGCGTGTGGAGTGAGTGCGTGTGAGGTGAGTGGCGGGGACCACCGGCTGCGCTACCAACCCCACTCTCATTCGTCATCCTCGGGCTTGACCCGGGGACCCACGGTAATACGCGGCCAGACGTCCACAACCATTGGCCATTTTACCCAGCTGACAAGTTGCATGGGTCCCCGGGTCAAGCCCGAGGATGACGGTTGGTGGTATCGAATGACGATTAGCGATATGAGTTGACGTAACCACAGCAAAACTCAATCCGTTACGCAAATCTGCGCGTGGGCCGTGTGATCCGCCAGCAGCAATTGCTGCTCGATTTGCGACTTGCCAAGATTGATACCGGCATTGACGAAATCCATCACTACTTTACCGACAACACGCTGCGTGCCGCTTAAAAGGGAATCAGCCTGCATCACATCGCCAACATAGGCGAAAAGGGCATCATCATTGTGGCCCAAGGTCTTGCCAGCCCATAGGCCAAAAATATAATCGCGCCGCGCGTTTACGCAGCCCTCTGTTGTTGCCTCAAGTTCTTGTGGGGCAAGCTTTTTGAAGGGTACCATTGTCGTCTAAAAGTCCTATTTGAAATGAAAGTGAGGTATCGGAAAAACATGGGTGCAATTACCCGCTTTTCCGATGCCCGCGCATTTGGTACTGAATTGTGTTGTAATTGAGATGTTATCGACAAAAACTCTTTGAAATGAACTCTTTTTTGGATGGCGTGCATGCAGCCCCTTATTTTAGTAACAGCCGATGTCAAACAGATGGATGGTGCAACGTGGCATGCTGCCTCGCAAACCTATCTAAGCGCCCTTGCCAATGTCGCCAAAGTGCAGCCGGTGATCGTGCCCAGTCTGGCGGATAGTGTGGATTTTGAAACGCTGTTGGCGCGCGCCGATGGGTTGTTGGTAACCGGTGCACGCAGCAATGTGCATCCAAATCTGTACAAACAAAAACCCAGTAAGGCATATGAGCCTTATGATGATGAGCGCGATGCCACAACGCTGCCGCTGATCCGCGCTGCCCTTGATGCTGGGTTGCCTACTTTGTGCGTGTGCCGAGGCATTCAGGAGCTGAATGTTGCCTATGGCGGCACGCTGGCCACGGAGATTCAGGAACATGAGGGCCGCATGGATCACCGCGCCACTGAGAGCGATGATAATGATGTGCGTTATCAGATTGACCACGCCATTACCCCGGTTGCGGGCGGTGTGCTGGCGGGCATTATTGGCGATCTGCCGGTGCGGGTAAACTCGCTGCATCGCCAGGCCATTTCGCGTCTTGGTGAGGGCTTGAAAATTGAGGCCAGCGCAGAAGATGGCACCATTGAAGCGGTATCGGTGATCGATGCGCCGGGTTTTAATCTGGCCGTGCAATGGCACCCGGAATACTGGGTACAAAGCGATCAGGTTTCACGGCAGATTTTCGAGCATTTTGGCCGGGTGACCCGGCAAGAGAAATAGTTTTTGGTTGAATGCAAAAAGGCTCTGCAATGCAGAGCCTTTTTATCGACACCAATCAGGAACTTGCTTTCGCTCATTTGACTGGTGGCCCTTGGAAGGGTCTTAGACGCGGATGACCTGAGCAGAGCCGCTAACACAATCATAGATAGGCATTACAAGTGCTTTGTCAATATTGAGAGTCCAATACCATGCAATGCGCATTGGCGCACAATTTTGAAAAGGCTGTCCGGCAGTGCTTGGTATTGGTAAATTCGTTTGCCTGCTTTGTTCTTACCTAACCGCAGCAAATTTATACGGTGGAATCCCACTGCATTGATCATATCGCCCTTTATCCACCTTTCATGTTGTCCCCAGCTTTGTGGAAGTTGAAACGGAATGGATATTAGTTTGTTGAAGGGCATTGGATTTGACGGGGCGGTCAGGCTTAAGGGCACTATTGTACACAAATGCGGCCTCGATGTCATTTTGGGCGATAAGACAATTGCCAATCGAGTTTTGACCATTTCAGGTTTTTGAAAACCAGTTGAGTAATCTACGCAGACGATGCTGCCCTGAGGTGGATGCTCGCGGATTGGCATGACAAATCGTTGGTTCAAATAAAATCAACTAAAACGTTTATTAATATAAAATGCAATTGGTAGTTTTATTGAAGTTTTGCGATTAGCAAAATCAGGCCCAGGGTCAACACGGCGATAGCGCCCAATAGTGGCAGGCTGGTTGAGGCGAGCCGATAAAAACGGCCGCTGCCGCCGGTCATTGCATAGGCCACATGGCGGGTGCTGACGGCGATGAACATCAAAGTGGTGACGGTGATGGCCGTGCCGATGCCCATGGCGAAGGCCGACAAAATGCCAGCCCAGAACAGGCCGTGGGCCAGAGAAAACACCAGAACAATAAGCGCGCCGGTGCAGGGGCGCAGGCCAACGGAAATCACGGCGGCAGCGGCGGTTTTTAAATTGCCGGTGGACGTTTGCTCGGCAAGCTCTGCCGTGGGTGCGTGGGCATGGCCGCAGCCGCAATGTTCGTCATGCACATGATCAGCATGATGATGATGATGTGGCTTTTTCGCGGGCCATAAATTGCGCAGGGCGCGCCATAAAAGCACAAAACCCAAAATCACAATCAGCGCATAGCTAGCAGTTTCTAAAAACTGGGTGGTGTCGCTGATGACAAAACTGGTGGCGTTGAGCACAACGGCCAAAATCGTAATCATGGCCACGGCAATGGCCGCTTGAAGCATGGATGAGAGAAAGCACAGCACGGCACCGCGCCGCGCGGTTTCGCGATTGGCCAGCACATAGGATGACATGATGATTTTGCCGTGGCCCGGCCCGGCGGCATGAAAAATGCCATAAAGAAAGCTCAAAACGATCAGCGTCCAGAAAGCCGTGCCATCGCTTTTCATGTCCTTGATGGATTGGGTCAGCTGTTGGTAAAACGCGCTTTGATAGGCCGATACCCAGCGGAAGAAATCAGCAAACATGCCGTTGGTGGGAATGGGCGTGGCCTCTGGCCCGGCAATGCCAAACGGGTTTTGGCCAAACGCGTTAGACGCGATCAATAGGGCGGCAAAGGCTGCGAAAAGGGCGTGTTTTAACTGCAATGAATGATGGCCGAATTGGAGAGCTGCGAGGTGATTTGAAACATATCATCGGGCACTTGGCGCTGATCGGACGGTATTTCGCCAAGAACGGCGGCAAAAGCCTCGTCCATTACAGGGGCTTTTTGTATTTCCAGTGCGCAGGTTGATGGGGCGTTTTGTGCCAGTTGAACGGCATTTTGATCGTTCAGTGAAAAGGCGATGAAATATTCCGGGTCGTAAATTTCCAGAACCATTTTACCTATCACCAGCGCGGGTTGTTTCAGCGGCAGCGTAAAATGCAGGGTCAGGCGGGTCGCGGCTTTATCATAGGACAGCCAGTAATTTTGCGGCCCGGCAAAATCAATCGTGTCCTCTTCGACGCCCATAAAGGTAAAAAAGGCAAATTCGGCCAGCGCTTCCACATTGGTTTGGGCCAGCGGTGCCAGTTCCTCGCGGGTGAAAACGCCGTTGCGGTCTTCATCCAGCCCCTGAATGATATAGATCGAAAAGGCCTCATCAAAGGTCCAGGCATGCTCAATTGCGCTGATGCGGCCTTGATCATCAAAGGCGACTTTTGCCCGCGCATCAATCCAAAGATGGGGATGGGCAAGGGCCGGGGCGCTTAATAGGGCAACCAAACTGAACAGGCCTACGGTTAACAGAATGAGCATCCGGTTCAGCGGATAAAAAACTGGTTTTTTTGGCCTCATCGACTGCGCCCTGATTCGTTATTTTGGGTAATRCTTTCCCATRTAATCTACAAACGCCCTAATTTTGGAAGAAAGATGACGGCGGTTGGCATAAACGACATAAATGCCAATATCATCGGGTTCAAAATCATCCAGCACCGAAACCAGCGCGCCGGATTGCAAATCATCCTCGACCAGCATGCGCAAAGTGCGGGCAAAWCCAAGGCCCTGAAGCGCGGCAATTCTCACYGCTTGYGGGGAGTTGGTTTCWATCCGCCCTTTRACGGGCACATTGATACGCTTGTTATCACTTACATAATTCCAAGTTTGCCGTGTTTTGAGATTGCTGTCGATGATGCAKGGYTTTTCCGACAGATCRGATGGSGTTTCCAGATGGCCATAAGTTTCGATGATTTTTGGAGACGCTARGGTRATGAGTTTRAAATGGCCCAGCTTTCGGGCAATCAGGCTGGAATCTTCTAAAGATGTGATGCGAATGGCGACATCAAAACCCTCTTCCACCARATCGACAAAGCGATCCTCAAAGGTCAGATCAAGGGAGATGTCGGGCTGTTCAACGGCGAAAGCCATGATGGTGTTAACAAAGGCYGCATCGGCCAGCGAGCGCGGSGCGGAAACCCGCAAYAATCCTTTGGGACTGCCGCTTTTATCCTGAACCGTCTCGCGCAGCGTATCGACCTGRCGGATGATATTYTGGGCTTCGTGCATGTAGGAAAAGCCSAGCTCGGTSAGCGATAATTTGCGCGTTGTGCGGTTGAGCAGKCGCACGCCCAATTCGTCTTCCAGCTCGCTTACATATTTGGAAATCAGGGCTTTGGAGCGCCCGAGTGAGCGTCCGGCTGCCGAAAAGCCACCTTCATCCACCACCGCGATGAACGTTCGCATGCGTGTCAGCGTATCCATAAATTCCCCATAGCAAACCAGAAAACGCGAGCCGTGCTGGCATTTTCCATTTGATGGCCAGCGCTGCTTTGCGAGCGGCCATCCCCAACAAATTCGTTTCTGTGATTTGGGGATGGAGGGGGGTAGGTTTCAAGGGTTGAAATGAATGTTCAACGAATTGTGAGGTTTTGGCACCTTCATTGCCGTTTGGCATGGAAGGCACCTTACCTCTCCGTTTCGTCATACCAAGACTTGATCTTGGTATCCAGACTGGCACCTCGTTATGTGGCAGGCGATGACATAGCAATGCTCTGGCTTCCCTGGATCCCAAGATCAAGTCTTGGGATGACGGGTGGGGGAAACGGTTTAGCTAAAGGGTTGAGGCTTAGCTCTTCGCCAATAATGCCAGCACTTCGTCGCGGCTTGGCATGGAAGGGGCAGTGCCGGGGCGGGTGACGGAAATGCCTGCGGTGGCGCAGCCAAATCGGGCGGCGTCAATGGGGTTCATGCCCTCGGCCAAGGCAGTGGCAAATGCACCGTTAAAGGCATCGCCCGCGCCGGTGGTTTCCACCACGGGGCCTGCGTTAAAGGCGGGCACATGCTCTGACATGTCTTTGTTGTGTACCAAAACGCCTTGCTCGCCCAAGGTGATGATGGCGGTGCCAACACCCTTTTTCAGCAGCACATCACTGGCCGCCCGAGCCTGATCAAGGGTCTCAACGGGCACGCCGGTAATGTCGGTTGTTTCGGTCTCATTGGGCGTCATGTAATCGCACAGGCCAAAAACCTCATCGGGCAAAGGTGCGGCGGGCGCGGGGTTGAGAATGGTCGCCACCTTGTTGGCGCGGGCAATTTCTAGCGCGCGGATGGCGGCATCCAGCGGTTGCTCCAACTGGGTGATGAACACGGCGGCGTTGGCGATGACATGCTCAACAGCATCAATATCGGCCGGGCTGATGGTGGAGGCAGCGCCGGGGCATACGATAATGGCGTTGTCGCCGGTGTTGTCATCGATGAAAATATAAGCGGCGCCAGTGTAGCTGTCCTTGGTCTGGGTGACGGCGGTTTTTACGCCAGCCTCTTTCCAGGTCTTGAACGCCATATCGGCAAAATCATCAAAGCCGAGCTTGGTGATAAAAGTAATATCCGCGCCAAGACGCCCGGCAGCAACAGACTGATTAGAGCCTTTGCCGCCCGGGCCAAGCACAAAGGATGACCCCAGAATTGTTTCGCCCATTTGGGGCTGCCGCTCCGCGCGATAGGCGGTGTCCGCAACGAACACGCCAAGGATTGCAACCGATGTGGACTTACTCATTCTGGAGCCTTTTTCTTTAAAATATGAGGTTTGTTCAAAACCTACTCGTCGGGTGCAATGACACCCTTGCGGAAGGCAAAACAGCCATAAAAACGGCGCTCACCGGTTTGAATTACGCAATAGGCTTCTTTGGCGCGCTCATAAAACGCAAAGCGCTCAATGGAGATCATCGGCCATGATTTACCCTGGCTTTCATCAATCGCAGTCTGCACTTCTATTTGCACGGGCAATAATGTGTCGGGCTCGTCGACCACTTCCATGCGCGCAACCGTATCATCGACAAATCCATCCAGCGGATAGAGCGACAGGATGGCAGCAGCAACTTCATCAGATGGCGCATCAATGCGCAGCACGGTGCCCAAAACGGTTTCGCTGGCAACAGAATCTGCCGGGAAGTTCATATCGACAATCACCAGATCATCGCCATGGCCCATGGCGCGAAGTGCCTGTAGCACGTCGGCGTTCAAAATTGGGTTGATACCTTTTAACATTTTTCTCTCCCTTGGACCCCATTTGGGGTTGAAACTAATATTTTCCGTCGATGACGGCCTGTGCAATCAGCTTGCCAAGCCGCAGATGGTCTTCTGCTTCATAATGGATGCCATCAATTGTGCTGGAGGTGACGGCCTCGCCCGCATTGACGAACTGGCAGTCATTGGCTTTGGCAATGTCGGCGTAAAGCTTGGCCAATTGCAGCGATTTTGCTTCGCCGCCGGTATAAACGCCGCTCAATGTGCCGGTTTCGATAATGGGCGGCGGCGCGACGAGCATCAGGGCAGGGGCGGTAGAATCCGGCCCGGCAACCGATTGCTTGGCCAACAGGATCAGCTTTTCAATCGACAGGGCAATATCAAGCGGTGTCAAAGCAAAGCGAGGCTTGAGATCATTGGTGCCGAGCATCAAAACGATCAAATCCAGCGGCCGATGGGTTTCCAGCGCGGCGATAAAGCCGGGCATCCCGTTTTTATGCGCGCCTTCAATAGGGTCGGGATGCATGATGGTGCGGCCCGGCAGGCCTTCCTCGATCAAAATCCATTGGTCACCAAGCTGGCTTTTCAGCTCCGCCGCCATAATGCAGGGCCAGCGCTGATCGCGGTCAAGCCGCCGCCTGTCGCCAAGCCAGCGCACTGGCAATGTGCCGTGGGTATTTGAATCTCCAAAGCACATCAGCGTTTTCATAGGGACAATCCTGTGTCAGCGGCAAATAGATGCATGGCGTCTTTTTTGGGTTTCAAAAACACCTTTTGTCCGGGTGCAAAATCATGGCGCTCACGAAACAGCGCGACAATTTCTGTGTCATCAAAAGTGAGGTAAACCATGGTTTCAGAGCCGGTTGGCTCCAGCACTTTAACATTCATCGGCATGCCGCTATCGGCAATTTCCAGATGCTCGGGGCGAATGCCATAGGTTGCTTTTTGCCCGTCGCTGATGTCGTGCGTGCCATCAATAGGCAACTCAACACCGCCGGCTTTAAACACGAAACTGTCGCCCTTTTTGGCGACGGTGCCGTCGATCATATTCATTGATGGTGAGCCGATAAAGGTCGCAACAAATTTGTTCTTGGGGGTGTCGTAAAGCTCCAGCGGAGAGCCGATTTGCTCGACATTACCATCCTGCAGCACCACAATTTTATCGGCCATGGTCATGGCTTCGACCTGATCGTGGGTCACGAAAATGGTGGTGGTTTTGAGGCGCTGATGCAGCTCTTTAATCTCGGCGCGCATCTGCACGCGCAATTTGGCATCCAGATTGGACAGCGGCTCATCAAACAAAAACACTTGCGGATCGCGCACAATCGCCCGGCCCATGGCCACACGCTGGCGCTGGCCACCGGATAAATGTCGTGGATAACGTTCGAGATAGGGGGTCAGGCCCAGAATTTCCGCAGCGGTATTAAGCCGCTTATCGACCTCTTTTTTGTCCATTTTGCGCAAACGAAGCGCAAAAGCCATGTTCTCGGCCACCGTCATGTGTGGATAAAGCGCGTAGGATTGGAACACCATCGCGATATCGCGATCTTTGGGCGGAACGTTGTTGACCAGGCGTTCGCCGATCTTGATGCCACCGTCGGTAATGCTCTCCAAACCAGCGATCATGCGCAGCAGGGTCGATTTGCCGCAGCCTGATGGGCCGACCAGCACAACAAACTCGCCATCCTCAATCTTAATATCGACGCCATGGATAACTTCCATATCGCCATAGGATTTGCGTACATCCTGTATTGCTACTTCTGCCATGCCCCACCATTTGTTCAGCCTGCCTTCACTGGAATGCCATTTGGCAAATCGGGCAGGTCATATTTTCGCAGGGGTCGTTCAAACCCCATTTCAGCTAGTTTGTAAAATTGTTGATCGTTTGTGAAGCTGAAAATTGTTCAGCCATGTTGACATATGTAAAAAATGCCCACTAACTTGTCTATAACAGGTTACCACAAAAGCAAAAAAWTNACATGCTCCGGTGCGATAATCGGTTGAATCAAAAACTCTGTCATTTGGTATTTTGGGAGGATCACAATGAAACTTGGAATTTACGATAGTTTGATGGCCAAGCAGGCTAACAGRCGCTCCGTGCTGAAAAGCACTGCAGGCGTTGGCGCATTGACGCTGGGTGCTGCAACTGGGCTTAACCTACTGACAAGTGAGGCTTTTGCGCAAACTAACCTKCGTGCAGAAATCCTGAAAATYCCTGGTGTTGGCTCWGGTTCGCCAACCGATGGCGATTGGCAAAAAGTTGGCGCATTGTGCCTTGGSCCAACAAAAGGCATGATCAAAGAGGGTGAATTTGAGGGCGTTGAGCTGACCTTTATGGGCCTCAACAACCAAAATCTGCACAACCTTTTGTTCCGTGGTTTCTTGAAACCTTGGGAAGCCTACACAGGYGCAAAAATCAACTGGATTGATCTGGCTCAGGCCGATTACAACGCACGGCTGCAACAGTCGATTGCTACAGGCACAGTTGATTTCGATATTATCGAAATGGGTGCACCATTTGAAGGTGRCGTTTGCGGCAAGGGTCTGGCTTCTGAGATGCCTGACTGGGTTAAAGACGTTATCGACATGGATGATTATGTGGATTAYCTCAAAGCGCCTGTGGGCACTTGGGATGGTAAAACATAYCGCGTCTCAATTGATGGCGATTGCCATAACTTCAATTACCGTACCGATTATTTCGACAATACGGATTTTGCAGCAGCCTGGAAAGATGAAGGCCACGATAGTGAGTGGGCTTTGCCRACAACTTGGCAGCAAGTGCAGGAAGTTACTAAATTCCTCAAAGGCAAAACTGATCCGCTCAGCGGYCTGCCTGCGCATGGTTATCTTGATCCGCTYAAAGGYTGGGGTGGCTTCGGCTTCTACTTCCTTGGATCGCGTGCAACAGCCTATGCCAAGCACCCTGATGATCCTGCMTTCCTGTTCGATCCCGATACAATGAAACCACGGGTTAATAACCCAGCGTGGGTTCGTGCCATTCAGGACGTTCTGGATGTGATCGATGCGCAACCAGCTGATCAGATCAATGCTGATCCGGGCACAACTGGCTTCCAGCAGTTCCTTGCTGGTACCGGCTCTATGCTTTCCTGGTGGGGCGATATTGGCTCCAGTGCCAAAACATCCGATTCATCGGTTGTTGGTGATGTCACAGGCTTCTCGATCCTTCCTGGATCGGACGATGTGTACAACTCCAAAACGGGCGAGTGGGAAACACTGGAAAGCGGTCCAAACTTTGCACCAAACATGTCTTACCTCGGTTGGGGTGTGTATGTGATGGCGCGGGTTGACGGCGATGCCAAGAAGAAGAAAGCTGCATGGTCTGCGGCGGCCCATCTGGGTGGCAAAGACCTTTCACTTTGGTGCTCTGCCTATCCATCTGGCTTCCAGCCATACCGTAACTCTCACTTCAATATTGAAGAGTGGGTTGAAGCTGGTTACGACRAGGCCTTTATCRAGGATTAYCTCGGTTCTGAAGCAGATTCCTACAACCATCCAAATGCTGCGATTGAGCCCCGTATTCCGGGYATCTTCCAGTATTACTCGGTGGCTGAGGATGAGTTGGCAAAAATCTATGCAGGCAAATATGCCTCTGCACAGGAAGGCGCTGACAAAATTGCTGAAGCATGGGAAAAAATTACGGACCAAATTGGCCGTGAATCCCAGATTGCGCTTTACAAAGCTTCTCTTGGAATGATGTAAGCAACACGATAAAAGGGCCGGCGGCAAAATTGTCGCCGGCTTTTTCTATTTGGYCGGYAAAATAGACACCGACCTTATTTGAAATACATGAAATATTTGGGGCCCAGCCCCTRGAYYGAGACGGATCAAATGGAACAGGGCGACCTTCTTCACACGGTAAGCGGTGATAATATCTCGGACGCGCGCAAGCGCACCGGCAAAATGCTGGTCTGGGTTAGCGCTGCCATTATGTTTGCCACCTTTGGGCTRCAGGCGCTGTATRCGGCGGAAGTTATTTCCTTCGGCTTTGAAAACTGGCGGCCTGCGCTTTATTCCTACATTTTTTGGGCCATCGCGCTGTGCGTGTCGCAGGTTATGGTCAATGGCGAACAGGGCAAGCGCGCGCTTTTTGTGCTGCCAGCGGTGCTGTTCGTGCTGTCGATGGTGGTGTTTCCRCTGSYGTTTGGCCTGTATATTTCCTTCACAGACTGGAATTTGGCTTCGCTGTCGGGCCGTAAATTCAACGGTCTGGATAACATYCGCCAGATGTGGAACGATCCGTTTTACTGGAACGCGCTGCTTAATATGGTGTGGTATGTGCTGGCGATTTTCGTCGA
This sequence comes from Hyphomicrobiales bacterium, assembly GCA_002746425.1. Lineage (GTDB taxonomy): Bacteria > Pseudomonadota > Alphaproteobacteria > Rhizobiales. The sequence continues at coordinate 14,086 of NVXB01000037.1, forward strand.
ATATGCCATCGCCTTTGGCCTGGCGCTGCTGCTYAATGCCGARATTAAAGCGCGCAAGTTTTTCCGCGTGGCGTTTTTGCTGCCCCTGATGCTCAGCCCCGTTGCGGTTAGCTGGATGATCGGCAAATCCATGATGGAAGTGCGCTTTGGCCCCATTGCGCGGTTCTTGCGCTTTATCGGCTGGGAGGATGTGTCGTTYTACTCYTCYTCCTGGGTCGCCAAATCGACCATCATGATTATGGATGCCTGGTCGTTTATTCCCTTCATGATGATCATGCTGCTCGCCGGTTTGCAGGCCATGCCCAAAGAGGTGCTGGAAGCSGCCAAAGTWGATGGSGCWWCGSCSWKRCAGRGYTTYTGGMARGTSRTYTTTCCKCTGATGYTGCCRRTSWCSATCACSGCMRTKMTGATMCGSATCATYTTYAARCTGAAACTGGCCGNNATNATCATTANCNGNGTYACCTCMGGYGGGCCRGGCGGGGCSACAGATTCYGTYACCAGCTTTATCTTCCGCGAGTATCGTGACCGCTCCAATGTGGGCTACGGCACCTTGTTGGCGATGTTCTATCTGGTGCTGATTRTTATCTTTATGACCATCTTGCTAAAACTGACGGCACGCCTGACGCGGCGCCTGTCAGACATGAATTARGGGCTGAAAATATGACCGATCAAACAGCCACRWCWGCCACCAAMGATTTRCRAGCCGTTTTCGACGAGATTGACCGCCAGGAGCGGGTGCAAAAGCGCTGGGAYTTTGCCATGCGGGCGACCATTTATGGYCTGCTGCTGCTATGGGCCATTGTCTGCCTGTTCCCAAKTTACTGGACGCTGACAACCTCGTTYAAAACCGCCGCCGATGTGATGCGCGGCAATATGGTGCCATGGTATGATTTTGTGCCCAAATGGCTGGGYTGGAARTCGCTYGGCATGTCGCCCAGCACYCTTGGCGAGATTTCCACSGTGCGCGAAGAATTCATGAARCGGTTTTTYAACACCGTCATCATTTCCGTCTCCGCCTCGACCATTGCCGTGGCATTGGGCTCGCTCGCRGCCTATGGCCTCAGCCGGTTTTCCTATCGCTTTGGCTTTATGCGCAATTCCGATATTTCRTTCTTCTTCTTGTCCCAGCTCATCCTGCCGCCGGTGGTTTTGGCGATGCCGTTTTTGGTGCTGTATAAAGAGCTGGCGCTGCTGGATTCCCATGTCGGGATCATCATGATTTACACATTGATGGTGATGCCCATTGTCATCTGGATCATGCGTGATCAATTTGCCTCTATCCCCGTCGAGCTGGAAGAGGCCGCGCTGGTCGATGGCCTGTCCGTATGGGGCGCTTTTCGCCGCATCGTCTTCCCCATCGCACTACCCGGCATGGTCGCCGCGTTCATATTGTCGCTGGTCCTATGCTGGAACGAATATTTCTTTGCCGCCCTGCTCACCAGCACAGACGCCAAAACTCTGCCGGTCATGATTGCCAGCCAAACCGGCAGCCAGGGTATCAACTGGTGGTCCATGGCAGCACTCGCCACCGCAGGCATCATGCCGCTGGTTTTTGTGGGCGTGTTCCTGGAGCGTCATTTGATCAAAGGCATGACGGCTGGGGCTGTTAAGTAGGTAAGATTACATTACAACTATTGGTATTATTTGATATATTTACTACCTTTAATTTAATATCAATTTGCATTACTTAGCTGTCCGGTTTATCGAAAGTAATTGTGAAACAGAATCTAACCAGAACATATTATGAGTTTTTCTGCGGAGGCGGCATGGCCCGTGCAGGGCTGGGTGCTGGATGGCAATGCCTTTTAGCCAATGATTTTGATCATAAAAAAGGTGCTACCTACAGGCTAAATTGGTCAGATGATCAGCATATTATTGATGATATTCGAAATATTGCACCTGAAGAAATGCCAGGCAATCCTGACCTTATTTGGGGTTCTTTTCCATGTCAGGATCTTTCTTTAGCAGGTGGTGGCGCTGGCCTGAAAGGCGATCGATCAGGCACTTTTTGGCCCTTTATTCATCATATTCAGTCTTTGCGCAGCGAAGGCCGGGCACCAAAAATCATAGCCTTGGAAAATGTCTTGGGGACATTAACTTCGCATCATGGAAGTGATTTTTCAGCAATTTGTCAGTCTTTACAACGTCTTAACTATCGTTTTGGTGCTTTTGTAGTCGATGCTGTACATTTCGTTCCGCAATCAAGGCCGCGCTTGTTTATAATCGCGGTTGATCAGAAAACTGTAATTGACGACCTAATTACATCTCATGGCCCAGAGGCTATATGGCATACTAAAGGGCTAATTAATGCTCATCAGCGACTTACAAAAAACCTCCAGAAAGATTGGTTGTGGTGGTCTCTTCCAAAACCGCCTGTGCGCACTAATAAGTTCGCGGATCTTATTGAGGAAAATCCAGTTTCAGCCAAATGGCACACGCGCTCTGAAACAAACGAGCTTTTGTCGATGATGTCGAATATAAATCGTGCCAAAGTTGAAACAGCTATAGCGTCTGGTATTAAGATAGTGGGCACAATTTACAAGCGTACACGTCTTGAGTACGGCATCAAGGTGCAGCGCGCAGAAATACGTTTTGACAATATTGCAGGATGCTTGAGAACACCTGCTGGCGGTTCTTCTCGCCAACTAATAATGATTGTTGAAGGAAAAAAGATCCGGTCTCGATTAATTTCCACTAGAGAAACTGCGCGCCTCATGGGGTTACCAGACAGCTACAAGCTGCCTGAACGCTATAATGAAGCCTATCATCTAACTGGAGATGGAGTCGTTGTACCGGTTGTTCGTTTCATTGCCAAAAACCTTTTGGAAAATTTGGTTGAACTGACACCAAATATGGAAAGGCATGTATTCGTTGAGTGAAATCCCATGTGAAAAGAATGCTGAACTTCGAGACAAGATTGTGAAGTTTGCAGAAGTATTAAAAACAGAGGCCCACAAGCTTGGCAATCATGGTTTCGATGAAGACGATTTCTATCAGTCGGGCCTTTTTCGAGGCACGATTGAACGGATACGTGGACAATTCGCTGCGTCCATGAAAGAGAAGCGTAATTTTGTAGCCCTTGTGCTTTCTCATATGCAAGACAGTGGTTATATAGCCGATTGGGAGTCTGCTGGTGAAGCAAATCGTCACGATTACTCTGTAAAATTAAATAATGGCCGAACAGCTATTATTGAATTGAAAGGGTGCCTCGATGGAAATAACACGAATATATTTGAGCGCCCGCCGCATGCAGATGAGTTTATTATTTGGAGCATATGCAGTAATCCTGGCGCTGATCCACGCCACAATGTATGGTCTGGAATTCATACTAGACTTAGCGCTGAAATAATTGAAAGAAACCAGCAAATTGATGGCTTGGTTGTTTGGGATTGGAATTGTGGGACTACAGCGCGCATTTGTCCCAAGCTCCAACAGAATGCTGATCGAGTGACTGAAGTTGGTCCCTACCGGTTGCCGCCGCCTTGTATCTACCTTTTCCCAGGAACTGTACCAAGCCCGCGCAACAATCCAAACCCCCGCGTGAATACACTGCAAGACGTTGGAATATTATATGCAATGCATACATCCTTTGGTGGCAATGAAGACGAATTAAATTCAGTCGAAATCAGTGTTGCCCATCGCGGCGCAGATACAGTTCGCACAACAACCATCACCCGTGATGGGGTTATCTGCAAGACAACAGACCCCACTCCAATTCGCCGTTCATAGAGCCGAATGGGTTGCCGAGTTCTTCAGCGCAGCCCCGCAACCACTCACTCCATATTCGTATGCCTGCTCCGCATATCACCCTGCGAAATGTCCAAAACCTCCCGCAATCGCAAAATCACTATTTCAAACAGGAAAAACAGCGCGCCTTCGTAGGCGGAACCCATGGGCAATACTGTGCTGGCGGTGGTGGTCTGGTCTGATGCCATGGTTTGGGCGGGTAGGGACACAATTTGGGTCGCCGCTTTGGCGGCCTCGGCAAAAGGTTCTGCCGTAATAAAAATCACTTCTGCGCCCGCCGCTTTTGCGGTTTTTATGTGGGCGTTGACGGTGGCAAGTTCGCCGGGGCCGCTGGAGACAATCAGCACATCGCCCAGCCCAAGCGGCGGCATGGTCACATCGCCAACCACGCCCACATTCAGCCCTAAATGAAAAAGCCGCATGGCAAAGCCGCGCATTTGTAACGCCTCGCGGCCACAGCCATACACGCCAATTGTTTTGGCACTTGCAAGCCTCTGGCACATGGCCTCAAAAGCTTGCTCATCCACCGCGCCAAGCACGGCACCAACTTCTGACAGGGCATTGTTAAATCGTGCTTTGGTGCTCATTCATCCAGCTCCGCCATCAAATCTTTTGTGCTGTCATACAGTCTTTTGAAAATGCCAAACCGTTTTGCATAAAGATCGGCCAAATCCGCATTGGGCGTTATTTCGCCGCTTAGCTTGTTCCATTCATCTATCTGGTTTGGCGTCACATCGCCCAGCGCCACCGCGCCCAAAAACGCATTGCCATAGGATGCGCCAATGGTGTGCTGTTTGAGAATTTGCGGCAGGGCGCAGGCATCGGACATGGCCTGTGCCCAGACCTTGTTTTTAATACCCCCGCCCACGGCATAAAGCGCCTTTGGCGGCTCGCCAATATCGCGATAGGTCTGCACCACATCATTGGTGCCAAGCGCGATGCCTTCCAGAAACGCGCGGAACATATCGGCGCGGGTGTGGGTAAGGTTGAGGCCAAACAACACGCCTTTTGCATGCGGGTCGTGAATGGGCGTGCGCTCGCCAGAAAAATAGGGCAGCAGCACAAGGCCATTGGCCCCCGGCGGCGAGCTGGCAGCTTCGCTTGCCAATGTCGCAAAGGCTTTTTCGGGGTCTAGCTCGGCGGCAAACTGATCGCGGAACCAGTGGGTGAGTGTGCCGCTGGTGGCAAGCCCGGCCATCGAGGCGTGCTGGCCCTCAAACAACCACGGCGCATACCACAGGCGCGGATCGGTGATGCGCTTGCCCGACAGCATGATGGTGAAAATGGTGGAGCCATACATCAGCATCATATCGCCGTGCTTCATCACCCCAACGCTGATCGCCTCGCTTGCCGCATCAATGGTGCCGCAGGTCACGGGCGTGCCAACGGCAAGGCCGGTTTCTGAGCTGGCTTTGGCGGTGATGCCGCCGACAATATCGGTGGTCCAGTAAATGTCGGGCAGCATATCGAGGGGCACGATATCGTCGGCCAGCGCGGTGCTCCAACCGCCTTCATCCAGCCGATAAAGCGGGCTGAAATTGGCGGCGGTATAATGGTCAATCGCCCATTTGCCAGTCAGCTTGTGCACCAAAAATGAGGTCGAGGATAAAATCTTGGCGGTTTTGGCAAAAATCTCGGGCCGGTTACGTTTGAGCCACAGGATTTTGGGGCCGACCGATTGTGAGGTCAGCGCATTGCCGCATTCGCGCATCAACACATCTTCGCCAATGCGGGCGGTCAGATCATCCACCTCTTTGGCGGCGCGGTTATCCACGCCGTAAAGCACGCCGTTCATCAGCGCGTTACCATCTTCGTCGACCGGCAACATGCAGGGGCCAATGGCGCTGGTGGTAACGGCTTTTATGTCGGCCGCATCAACGCTGCTTTGCGCCAATATGGCCTTTGTGACGTAGACAAAATCACCCCACCAATCTTCATCCGGGTTGTGCTCGGCCCATCCGGCTTGCGGCACCAGCATTTTGTGTTTGCGCGCCGCGCTGGCGATAATATTGCCGGTTTCATCCACCAGCACGCCTTTGGTTTCAAAGGTGCCAATGTCGACACCAAGATAGGTTTTCATTGCGGGTAATCATCCCTGTCGAGACTGAAATCGGGCGTGATGGATGTGATGGCGGCCACCAGTAAATCGCTGAGTTGCACAAGGTCATTCAGGTCGCACACTTCCAGCGATGAATGGCTGTAGCGACATGGAAAGCCCATATCAATCACGGCCACGCCCTCGCCAATCAGCTGCACATAAGAGGTTTCTGTCAGCGCGCCAATATGGGCGCTGCGCTGTAAATTCATGCCAAGGTTCTTTGCCGTTTGGTCAAACAGCTGCACGATGGCGGGGTGGGGAATTGCGCCGTTCAACGTGCCGCGCCCGTGGAAGGAATACATGCTCATCGCCGGGCCAGCGCCCAGATCGACCGCGCCGCGATAGCCCATATCCGGCGTATCTGTGGTCAGCACCAAATCCAGTTGAATGGCAATGTCGGGCATCAAGGCATTGGCGGCGGTGACAGCACCGCGCAGATTAAACTCTTCCTGCACCGAGAACACGATGTGGATGGTCGGTTTTTCGCGCGCGGCTAATAAGTCTTTTAGTGCTTCCAGAATAACGGCGCAGCCAGCGCGATCATCTATTGATGGCCCAGAAACCCGGCCATTGGCCAGCGGCATGACATGCGGTTTATAAACCACCGGCGTGCCGATATTGATGCCCGCATCCAGCACTTCCTGCGCGCTGGCATGGCCTGTATCAATGTAAAGCTCCTGATACGGCAACACCTTGTATTTCTCATCCGGCTTGGTGGCGTGGTGGCTTTTATTGGCGATGACGCCCGCCACATCCTTGCCTTCCGCCACACATAGCAGCACCGGCTGCGAGGCCAGCGCGCGCTCTGGCACGCCGCCAAGGCGCTCAACGCGGATAAAACCATTGTCTTCAATTTTGCGAACAATAAAGCCCAATTGATCCATGTGGGTGAACAGCATGACCGATGGCGCGTCGCTGTTGCCTTCCAGCGTGGCGATGAGATTGCCCAGCCTGTCGGTGCGGGTTTCGAGGCCCATCTCGTGCAGGCGTTTGGCAATCCATTTGCGCACACGGGTCTCATACCCGGACAAGCCGGGTATCAGCATTAAGGCGCTAAGATCATCACTTATTGCCTGTTTGGATGCGCTCATGAACCACCCCTTGCGGCGCGGGCATTGGCCATAAAGGCGGCGGCGCGGTCTCTATCAACGGCTTTCCATGTATCGCCGTCAATTTTCAAAGATGAGCCGACAATACAGCCATCGGCCGCGCGCAGCACGTCGCCCACCGTGTCATGTTTCACGCCGGTGTTGGCCAGCACCGGGGTGTTTGGCAGCACGGCTTTTACCGCTTCAAGATCAGACATCGCAGCGGCCTCACCGGTGATTTGGCCGGAGACCAAAACCGCATCTGGAATGCTGGAGAACACCGCGCTGCGGGCGCGATCGGGCAGGGAACGTGTGTCGAGCGAGTCTGCAAATTCCGCGCAGACATTATACAGCACGGCCAAATCCTTGCGGCCCAAACGGTCGCGGTAGCGCAGCGCCTTGCCGGCATCGGGGCTCCATGGGCCCATATCGGAAGCATAGGTGCCGGTCATAATTTCGCGCACAAAAGATGCGCCGGTGGCAGCGGCCAGCGCCATGGTGCTCATCGGATCCCACAACACATTGATGCCAAAAGGAATTTTTATCTGGTCGCGCACCTGGCCGATGACAAAAGCCATGGTGGCAGTGGAGGCAGTGTCGACGTTAAACTCGTAAGGACGATCATTCTCATTGCCAAACATAATGGCGTCAAAACCAGCATCCTGCAGGGCGGAAATGTCTTTTGTTACGCCGTCGAGCAGGCCAGCCAGCCCGGCTTCACCATCATGCAGGGGAGACCCCGGCAGCGCGCCAAAATGAACCATGGCGATGCAAGGTTTGGTATCACCAAACACGGATTTGAAATTCGGCAGCATATTATTGATCTCCTGTATGCACTTGTCAAAATGCATTACTGATCAAAATATCTGTCTAGGCAATGTCTATTCGGCCAATGTTCTGGCATTGTGTTGAAATACAGCTACAAGTACCCAAAACTTCCGGAGAATGATCATGAAAACGCGACATTGGGACCGTATTCAAAACGGCGGCCTGACCTTTACCGAGCTTGGATTTGGCGCTGCCCCTTTGGGAAATCTTTATCGGGCGATTACCGATGAGGATGCGCATAATATTCTGGAAGCTGCCTGGGAAGTGGGCTGCCGCTATTTYGWTACCGCRCCGCTTTATGGCCTTGGCCTRTCGGAAACCCGCGTAAACCGCTTTTTGCGCGGTAAAAARCGCTCCGAGTATGTGCTGTCSACAAAAGTTGGYCGCTAYCTGGAAGTRTGCGAGCCAGAAGACCGCACCGGYATTGGCAAGTTTTTYGAAACGCCAAACCGSGYYGAGGTTTTTGATTATTCTTATGACGGCATCATGCGCTCGCTGGAGCATTCGTTTGAGCGGCTTGGCGTGGACGAAATTGATATTCTTTACGTGCATGACATCGACATGTTCACCCATGGCAGTGACGAAGTGCGCGATATGYTGGTCGAAGAGTTTATGGCCTCTGGCTATTACGCGCTGCTGTCGYTGCGYGATCAGGGYGTGATCAAGGCTTTTGGTGCCGGGGTTAATGAATGGCAGGTTTGCCAGACGCTGGCCGAGCGTGGTGATTTCGATCTGTTCTTGCTGGCGGGACGCTATACGCTGCTGGAGCAGGAAGCGCTGGATAGTTTCCTGCCGCTTTGCGAAGAGCGCGGCATCGGCATTGTGCTGGGCGGGCCGTATAATTCCGGCATTTTGGCCACCGGGCCGGTTGAAGGYGCGTTCTATAATTATGATCCAGCCCCGCAAGATGTGYTGGACCGSGTSGGYAAAATTCARGCGGTCTGCAARGAYCAYGGTGTTGATTTGATCGATGCCGCGCTGCAATTCCCATTGCATCAYCCCTGTGTGGTGTCGGTTATTCCCGGCGGCCAGGCGGTGGATCARGTRCATGGCAATATGGCGGTTCTGCAAAAAGAAATTCCTGATGCGCTGTGGRCTGATCTGGTGTCCAAAGGWYTGCTGCGCCAGGATGCGCCAATACCTAAATAGGCCGCAAATTCTGGAGAAAAGYCGATGAGTTTACGAATTGATTGCCATCAACATTATTGGCAGCCCAARCGYGGTGATTATGGCTGGATGCCGGARGGCGATCCGGTGYTGGATCGGCCTTRTCGCCCSGCKGATCTGGAGCCGACKCTRAARRSTCATGGCATCGATTACACRGTGYTGGTGCAAGCTGCACCAAGCGTCCACGAAACCGAGTATATGCTGGGCATCGCCGATGCCTCGGATACGGTTGCTGGTGTTGTGGGCTGGGTCAATTCGGAAATTCGCGAAGATATCCAGCATTTGGAGCGGCTTAAAAACCACCCTAAATTCTGCGGTATTCGCCCGATGATACAGGACATTCCCGATGTTGACTGGATGCTTGGCGATAACATCCAGTGGACGTTTGATGCCATTGTTGATCTGGATTTGACCTTTGATGCGCTGGGCTTTCCGCAGCATCTGCCCAACTTCCTGAAAACCCTCAATCGCTACCCCGATATGCGGGTGGTGATTGACCATTGCATGAAGCCGCAAATTCGCGATTCTATGGATGGCAAGGATGGCTTTACCGCATGGGCCGATGGCATGAAGGCGCTGGCCGACAACACTAATGCCTGTTGCAAGCTTTCGGGCATTATCACAGAATCCCACGAAAACTGGACGCTGGAAGATATCCGCCCCTTTGCCGAGCATGTGCTGGAGTGTTTTGGGCCGGACCGCGTTATGTGGGGGTCTGATTGGCCGGTCTGCATGTTGCGGGCAAGCTACGATAAATGGCTGGCGAGCGCGCAGGAGCTTTGCAAGCATTTCTCACAAGAAGAGCAGGACCGAGTGTTTGGCGGCACGGCGCACGCGTTTTATCGCCTGAATGTTTAGGCACTATTCCAGCGCATCGACCACCATGGCCTGAAGCGAGGAGCCAGACTGCCTGAGTTGCACGAAGGGCTGAAACTCTTCGCTGTTCCAAAATGACATGGCGTGATCGCGGCTGGGAAATTCCAGCAGCACGGCGGCATCGGGCAGGGCTTCGCTGCCTTCCAGCTGCTCGGGGTTGCCGCCACGCACGATAAGGCGTCCGCAATGGGATTCAATCAGGCTGGGCACGGTGGCATAATATTTGTCCATCCACTCTTTTGAGCGGATATTCATGCGTCCAATGACATAGGCTTTCATAAAGGGCGGTTTCCGATTTGCAGTTCACCGCGCCAGTGTAATCCTGTAATAATTTTCAAGCCGTTCATTTGTGCGGTAAAATTTGGGTAAAATATTGTCAGACAATTTGCAGCAATTGGTCTCGTTAAAGCAGGCTGGCGTTCAACGCGCTGGCAAATGGCTGGTGCGCGGGGTGGATTTATCCGTGCGCCGGGGCGAGATTGTGACGATGATCGGACCCAACGGCTCTGGTAAATCCACAACGGCCAAAATGGTGCTGGGCATTTTAAAACCCAGTGAGGGAACGGCGGAGCGTATCGCCGATTTGCGCGTTGGTTATGTGCCGCAAAAGCTCACCGTGGATTGGGCGCTGCCGCTATCTGTTGCGCGGTTTATGACGCTGACCAATCGGCTTGCTGCTGATGACATGGAAAAAGCCTTGCAGCGCACCGGTGTGGCGCATTTGAAAAACGCTGAAATGAGCAATCTATCCGGCGGCGAATTTCAGCGCGTTTTGCTGGCACGGGCCATTGCCCGCAAACCAGACTTTTTAGTGCTGGATGAGCCGGTGCAGGGCGTGGATTTTACCGGCGAAATTGCCCTGTATGAGCTTATCGCCGATCTGCGCGACGAGCTGAATTGCGGTATCTTGCTGGTCTCACACGATTTGCACATCGTCATGGCCTCGACCGATCAGGTGATTTGCCTCAATGGCCATATGTGTTGCAACGGCCCGCCAAGCAAAGTGGCGGTTAGCCCCGAATATCAGGCGCTGTTTGGCGATCGCGCTGCTGCCGCGCTGGCGGTGTATCAGCATAATCACGACCACACCCATTTGCCCGATGGCCGAGTGCGCCATGCCGATGGCTCGATCACCGATGATTGCCACCCTGATGACGGGCATCATGATCACGACCATGGTCACAAAAATGGGAACCACAAACACGGGGACCATGACCATGCTGGATGATTTCTTTGTCCGCGCCATGGTCGCTGGTATTGGCGTTGCGCTGGTGGCGGGGCCTTTGGGCTGCGTCATCGTATGGCGGCGGCTGGCCTATTTTGGCGATACGCTGTCGCATGCCGCATTGCTGGGCGTTGCACTGGCTTTGTTGCTGGAAATAGACGTGATGCTGGCGGTGTTTATCGGTTCGGCGCTGATCTCGCTGATACTGGTCTTTCTGCAACGCCGTGGCTCACTGCCATCTGATGCGCTGTTGGGGCTGTTGTCGCATTCATCTCTGGCCATCGGGCTGGTGGTGCTTGGCTTTATGAGCTGGGTGCGGGTYGATYTGATGGGCTTTTTGTTYGGCGATATTTTGGCTGTATCGCGCACCGATATTGTCATCATCTATAGCGGCGGCATTGCCGTKCTGGCAGTGYTGGCGCTGATCTGGCGTCAGTTGTTTGCCGCSACCGTCAATATGGAAYTGGCSGARGCCGAAGGSGTTAAYCCCGAGCGTGCCAACATTATTTTCATGCTGYTAATGGCCGTTGTTATTGCGCTGGCMATGAAGATTGTCGGCGTGTYGCTGATCACYGCCATGCTGATYATTCCGGTCGCAACCGCGCGCCCGTTTGCCCGTGGGCCAGAGCAAATGGCGGTGCTGGCAGCGTGTATTGGCGCGGGCGCTGTGGTGATGGGGCTGTTTGGATCGCTGGAATGGGATACGCCCACTGGGCCATCCATTGTAGTGGCAGCGCTGGTGCTGTTTGTGTTTAGTGTGTCGCCGTTTGCGCGCCTGATAGCAAAACGGGGCAGCTAAAACTGCCCCGCTATAACTTGTTTTAATCGTCCTGATAGCTTTCCAGCGGTGGGCAGGTGCACACCAAATGCCGGTCGCCATAGACATTGTCGATGCSGCCAACCGGCGGCCAGTATTTATCAACGCGGAATGAGCCGGGAGGAAAACAGCCGGTTTCGCGGCTGTAAGGCCGGTCCCATTCAGCGACCAGATCTGCCGTGGTATGCGGTGCGTTTTTCAGCGGATTGTTATCCGGATCAATCTCGCCGCGCTCAATCTGGGCAATCTCTTCGCGGATCGCCAACATGGCATCGCAAAAACGATCTAGCTCAGCCTTGGTTTCACTCTCGGTTGGTTCCACCATCAAGGTGCCTGTTACTGGCCAGCTCATGGTGGGTGCGTGAAAACCATTATCGATCAGGCGTTTGGCAATATCATCCACGGTCACATGCACGCTTTCATCAAACGGGCGTGTGTCCAAAATGCACTCATGGGCCACGCGGCCCTTGCTGCCTTTGAACAGAACATCAAATGCGCCTTCGAGGCGCTTGGCGATGTAGTTGGCATTGAGAATGGCAACCTTTGTGGCCTGCGTCAGCCCTTCGCCGCCCATCATCAGGCAATAGGCCCAGCTGATAGGCAGGATCGAGGCAGAGCCAAAAGCTGAATCGCTGACCGCGCCATCTTCATTCAGAGGATCGCCCGGTAAAAACGGTGCCAGATGCGCTTTAACGCCAATCGGCCCCATGCCGGGTCCGCCGCCGCCATGAGGAATGCAAAAGGTTTTGTGCAAATTGAGGTGGCTGACATCCGAGCCAATTTCGCCCGGTTTGGCCAAGCCAACCATGGCATTGAGATTGGCACCATCGAGATACACCTGTCCGCCAAACCCATGAACAATATCGCAGACATCACGCACGGTTTCTTCAAACACGCCGTGGGTGGAAGGGTAGGTGATCATGCAGGCCGCAAGATTATCGCCCGCAGCCTCAGCCTTGGCCCGAAAATCTTCCAGATCGATATCGCCATTATCGCTGGATTTGACGATGACAACCTTCATGCCTGCCATGTGGGCAGAGGCGGGGTTGGTGCCGTGGGCAGAGACCGGAATGAGGCAGATATTGCGGTGGCCTTCGCCGCGCGAGCGGTGATAACCGGAAATACTCAGCAGGCCGGCATATTCGCCCTGCGCGCCAGAATTGGGCTGCATCGACATGGCGTCATAGCCAGTAATCTCACACAGCAGACCAGACAGGCCATCCAGCAACTCGGTGTAACCCTCGCTCTGATCGGCAGGCACGTAAGGGTGCAGATTGGCAAATTCGGGCCATGTGATCGGCATCATTTCTGCYGCYGCATTGAGCTTCATGGTGCAKGARCCCAGCGGGATCATCGCCCGGTCSAGCGCCAGATCACGGTCGGAGAGGCGGCGCATATAGCGCATCATTTCGGTTTCYGCKCGGTTCATCTGAAACACYGGATGGGTCARATAGGCGCTCTCGCGCACCAAAGCRTCRGGTATATTATGCGCYTGCCTATCGGCATGGATAACCGAGACGATGCCAAAAGCGCGAAGAAGCCGCTCRATGGTTTCRCCGCGTGTGGTTTCATCCAGCGCGATACCAATCCGGTCAGAACCGATTTTGCGCAAATTGATTTTTGCCTTGCGCGCAGCATCGATAATGGTGTTTTGCATCAGGCCGACATTAACCGTTAGCGTGTCAAAAAACTCTTCGGTCTCGACATCAAAACCGGCGTTTTTCAGGTTGTTGGAAACGGTGAGGGCCTTGTTATGAATGTGCTGAGCAATGGCCTTTAGGCCGTTAGCGCCGTGGAACACAGCGTAAAACCCAGCCATCACAGCCAGCAGTGCCTGCGCGGTACACACATTGGATGTGGCTTTTTCGCGGCGGATGTGTTGTTCGCGGGTTTGCAACGAAAGCCGGTAAGCCTTGTTGCCTTTACTGTCGATTGAAACACCGATGATACGGCCCGGCATGGCGCGTTTATAGCTGTCGCGGCAGGCCATATAGGCAGCGTGCGGGCCGCCAAAACCCATCGGGATACCAAAGCGCTGGGTTGAGCCAACGGCGATATCTGCGCCCATCGCGCCAGGTTCTTTAAGCAATGTCAGCGCCATTGGATCGGCGATGATAACGCCGATGGCTTTTTGCTCATGCAGCGCGTCCATTTGGGCGGTGAAATCGCGAAGGCCGCCATAGGTGCCGGGATACTGGAAGATCGCGCCATAGACAGCGCTGGCATCGAGGTTTTCCGGCGCGCCGATGATCAGCTCAATGCCGAGCGGCGCGGCGCGGGTTTTCATAATGGCGATGTTCTGCGGGTGACAGTTTTCATCGATGAAAAAAGCTTTGGACTTGGAACGGGCAACACGGCCCGCCATGGTCATGGCTTCTGCCGCTGCGGTGCCTTCATCCAACAAGGATGCATTGGCGATATCCAGCCCGGTAAGATCGCACACCATTGTCTGGAAATTGAGCAAGGCTTCCAAACGGCCCTGACTGATTTCCGGCTGATATGGGGTATAAGATGTGTACCAGGCGGGGTTTTCCAGAATGTTGCGCTGAATGGCAGGCGGCGTGACGGTGCCGTAAAAACCCTGACCGATCATCGAGCTGAAAACCTTGTTCTTATTCGCCACTTTGCGCATGTGGAACAGCAATTCGCGCTCCGACAGTGGCGGGCCAAAATCCAGCGGCTTTTGCTGGCGAATGCTGGCAGGAACGGTTTGTTCGATCAGCTCATCAAGGCTTTTAACCCCGACAATCTTGAGCATATCGTCCATCTCTTGCGGAGAGGGGCCGATATGACGCCGGTTGGCAAAATCATAAGGCTCGTAGTCGGTCGGGATAAATGGCATCGCAGGTGCTCCGTTAAGCGATGAAGGCTTTGTAAGCGGCTTCATCCAGCATGGCATCCATATCGGCCGGATTGCTGACTTTCATTTTAAAGAACCAGGCTTTGCCGGTGGCATCTTCGTTGACGAGGCTTGGTGTTTCGGCCAGCGCGTCATTAACTTCAACAATCTCGCCATCAAGCGGGGCAAGAATATCAGACGCTGCCTTCACGCTTTCGATGACAACAACATCGTCGCCCTTGGCAATGGTGGTGCCCACTTCTGGCAGCTCGACAAAAACCACATCGCCAAGCTGCTCGGCGGCATGCTCGGTAATGCCCACAAGCACAACGTCACCCTCACTGCGAAGCCATTCATGTTCTTCGGTATATTTCATGTCAATCTCTCCAATAGGTCTGAAAAAAGTAGGGGCCCAAAATAATTGGGGCCGAAAAATCTAGCGTTTGTAAGTTGCCGAGCGGAACGGCATATCGGCGACGGTAACGGGCATGCGTTTGCCGCGTACTTCGCCGAATAGCTGGGTGCCGATCTTGGAAAATTCGCTGGAGACGTAGCCCATCGACATTGGTCTCTCGATGGTTGGGCCATAGGCACCAGAGGTGACATGGCCGATAGGGTCAGTGGCGTCCTCGGTGGCAAAAAGCTGGGTGCCATCGCGCATCGGTGCACGGCCTTCTGGCAACAGACCAACGCGAAGGCGCGCCGGGCCATCAATCAATTCGTTCAAAATACGCTCGGCACCAGGAAAACTGCCAGCACGCATGCCACCAATGCGGCGCACCTTTTGGATGGCCCATTTAAGTGCTGCTTCTGCCGGGGTGGTGGTGGTGTCCAGATCATTGCCATAAAGGCACAGCCCGGCTTCAAGGCGCAGGCTATCACGCGCGCCAAGGCCAATGGGCATCACGGTGTCTTTGGTTAGCAGGGCGCGGGCGAAAGCTTCGGCCTGATCGCTGGCCACGGAAACCTCAAAACCATCTTCGCCGGTATAGCCGGAGCGGGAAATCCACAGATCGCCAAACGCGCTGGGCATAATGGCCACATCCATAAACCGCATTTTGGCAACCGGTGGCACAACGGAACCCAAGGCAGCTTGCGCCGCCGGGCCCTGAATAGCCAACAAGGCGCGGTCTTCAATAACTTCAATGGTGCAATCCAGATTGGCCCGCATATGGGCGATATCCGCCTCTTTGCAGGCCGCGTTGACGACCAAAAACAGATGATCGCCGCGATTGGCAATCATCAAATCATCCAAAATGCCGCCGTCTTCATTGGTAAACAGGCCATAGCGTTGACGCCCTTCGGGCAGCTCAACAATGCTGGCAGGCACAAGGCTTTCCAGCGCCAGCGCGACATTTGGTCCGCGCAAAATGATCTGGCCCATATGGCTGACATCAAACAGGCCAGCGGCTTCGCGGGTGTGGATGTGCTCTTTCATAACGCCAGCGGGGTATTGCACCGGCATGGCATAGCCYGCGAACGGCACCATTTTGGCGCCCAGCTCGACGTGCARATCATATAAGGGTGTGTGCAGCAGATCGGCTTCTGCTGTCTTGGTGTCTGCTGATTGGGGGGCTGTATTATCGGTCATATGTCTCTCCGTGTATCGCCGGAGATATGCCCGGCACCGCTCCTGACGCAAGATTGCGCTTTGGTCGATGCCCCTTCTGTCCATTTGCCTGAGATCGTTATCCCGTCGGCGGGCGTTTATCGCCACTCTCCAGAGTTTAACAWCAGCGAAGGTCCATTTGCCTGAGAGTTTACCGGGGCGGTTGCTCCTTCGGCACCGGGGAATCCGAATTCTCCCCACGCTGAACGCCTATGRTAATTGTTATCTCATCTGCACGTCAAGCTTTTGTACGACCTATRTGCATAAGCGTCGTACAAAAGCTTTTGTCGTCGGGCTTTAATCCTTCAAACAACCCACCAGTGCATCGGCCAGATTGTTGATCAGCTGGAAATAAAGCTTTGGGCCRTTTTCCAGATTTGCRCCGAGYGGRTCWAGCACKGCGCTTTTGGWGGCGGTGCCCTCAATCAGGGTCGGGATAATTCTGGGKTCAAATTGCGGCTCAGAAAACAGGCAGGTGATGTTCTGGTTCATCACCGTTTGGCGAATCTCGCTGATATGATCAGCGCCGGGCATAACTTCCGGGTTGAGGGTAATGGARCCGGCRGCATGGATGCCAAAACGGTTTTCGAAATAGCCATAACCATCATGGAACACCAGGAATTTTTTGTCATGGATACCGGCCAGCTTGGTGGTGGTGCCATCAAGCAATGCATCAAGTTTTTGCTGCATTTGCTCAGCATTGGCGGCATATTGTGCGGTGTGTTCCGGGTCGAGGTTTTCCAGTGAATTTTGGATGGCACGCACCAGAATTTTGGCGTTTTGCGGATCAAGCCAAATGTGCGGGTCAAAGCCGTCGTGATCATGGTCATGTTCATCTGCGTGCCCGTGTTCATCGGCATGCTCTTCTTCATGGGCCTCTTCATGTTCATGCTCACCTTCGTGAGCCTCATCATCATGATGTTCGTCCTCGTGCTCTTCAAACGTCAGCAGGGTAAGTCCTTCAACATCCAGCAAGGACAGGCTTTGGGCATTGGCGGCGATGTTGGAAATTGGTTTTTCCAACGATGTTTCCAGCTCGTGCCCAATCCAGATGACGAGGTCGGCATTTTGCAAATCGCGCGCCTGGGAGGGTTTTAGGGCGTAATTATGCGGGGAGGCGTTGTTGTCGATCAGCAGCAGCGGCGTTGCAACACCGTTCATCACACCGGCAACCAAAGAATGCACCGGCTTGATAGAGGTGACGACGTTAAGCGACGCTGCGCTTGCGGTGTGGGCAGAAAGCCCCAAAAAGAGCGCGCTACAAAACAGAAGGGAGAGAGGATTTGGCCGCATTTGTGCACCTTTGCAGATTTGGATTTGCAGTTCAGGATTTTAATCGGCGATACATATGCACTGCTTGTGTGGCAGTAAGATGACTATCGGTCAGTTTTTGATGCCGGTTGGCACTTCAAGCCCCTGGCGAATATCATCGGGGCCTTCAATGGCAGCGATCAGCGCTTCCACCAAAAAGGTGCCCGCCTTGCTCACATCTTCATTAACAACGATGATTTCCTCACGGAAATATTTAAGGAAATCAAGCGCTTCCTTGGCCACCAGGTCAATATCCTTGCCAATAGTAAGGCCAACTTTCTCTGCCGCTGCGACAATAAACATGGCGGCACTGGTGGAACTGCTGATCACGCCATCGGGGCAGTTTTCTGTGGACATCAGCGCGCGCAGAGCAGTTTGCAATTCGGCAACCGGGCTGTCGCTGGTGGCGTTTTCAACAATGGAATAGTCAACGCCCAACAATTCGCAATTCTCAGAAAAACCCGTGATCAGATTGCGCGCATAATTCTGGTCCTGCGGCGGTGCCAGCAGGGCAAGTTTTTTTCGCCCGCGTTTGACCAGATGTTCCACTGCAATGCGGCAAAAGGCTTCATTGTCGAAATCAAAATAGGGGTGTTTTTCATTCGAATAGGACCGGCCATGGGTCGCGAAAGGAACATTGTTCTTAAGCAGATATTCAATGCGCGGGTCTTGCAGCTTGATCTGGTTAAAAATGACGCCATCAGCGGATTCTGTCTCCACAATATAGCGGATAGGGTCCATCGGATCGTCAGAGGCGCCATAAGGCGTGATGACCAGATGATAAGGCGTGTTTTTTAGCGTGCGCGAAACTGAGTGAATCAACTGCGCTGTGTGGTTCATCACATGTTCCTCGGTCGACATGACGAGGGCGATAACATTGGTTTTTCCGGTCCGCAGGCGCACACCGGCACGGTTGGGCCGATAGCCAAGCCGATCGGCCACTTCGCGGACCCTTATTTTGGTATCCACACCGATATCAGGCGCGTCTTTCAGCGCCCTGGAAACCGTGGCAACCGCAAGCCCGGTCATTTGGGCGATGGTGCGCAATGTTGGGCGCTTATGCCTGGAATGGCCAGTATTTTCCATTGTTTTCAATGCTCTGATGAAACGATATATTATCGATTGGCCTAGTGGGCACCACCCGGTATAGCCGAATGAGGCGTGCAAGCGCCATGATAAAATGCGTGAGAACTCCGCTTTAATACATGACCTAATCTTTTTGCAAAAACCAGTATTGATTATGAAACTAAAACGTTATAGCGTTCAATCTATAACGTTATAGTCTTTTTCGGGAGGAAGAATATGAGACTTAAAAACCTAGCCACAGCAGTGGCACTTTCAGTATGTATGCCGTTTGCTGCACAAGCAACGGACCTTGAGGTCACTCACTGGTGGACATCCGGCGGCGAAGCAGCTGCTGTTGCTGAATTCGCCAAAGCGTTCAACGCTGGTGGTGATAACTGGGTTGATGGCGCGATTGCCGGTTCCGGTGGTACTGCCCGTCCAATCATTATTTCACGCATCATTGGCGGCGAGCCAATGGGTGCTACTCAGCTCAACCATGGCCGTCAGGCTGAAGAGCTGATCGAAGCCGGCTTAATGGCTGACTTGACAGAGTTGGCTGAAAAAGAAGGCTGGCGCGACATTGTAAACCCAGTGAAATTGCTGGATGCTTGTACACTTGATGGCCGCATCTTTTGCGTTCCAGTGAACATTCACTCCGCGCAGTGGATTTGGCTCAGCCATGCAGCTTATGCAAAAGCTGGTGTCCCTGTTCCTAAAAACTGGGACGAGTTTGTTGCCGCTGCACCTGCTCTTCGTAAAGTTGACATTGTGCCACTTGCAATGGGTCAGCAATCTTGGCAGACAAACCTTGCCTTTGGTGCTCTTGCTGTTGCTCTGCTGGACCAGGACATCTGGAAATCCGTTAACATTGACAAAAATGCTGAAGTTGCTGGCGGTGCAGACTATGCGCGCGTCTTCATGGCTTTTGATGATGCACGTAAGCTTGCTGTTGGCTCTACCGTTCAGGATTGGAACCAGGCAACAAACATGGTGATCACTGCTAAAGCTGGTGGCCAAATCCATGGTGATTGGGCACAGGGTGAATTCCAGGTTGCTGGTCAGGTTGCTGGTAAGGATTATTCCTGTCTTCCAGGTCTTGGCTTCACCGAAGTTCTTGATACTGGCGGCGATGCATTCTACTTCCCTGTCAATGAAGATCCAGAAATCACAGCTGCTCAGCTGCGTATGGCATCCTTGTTGATTTCCAAGGAAGTTCAGGTTGCGTTTAACCTGAAAAAGGGTTCACTCCCAATCCGCGGYGAYGTKGAYMTTTCTGSWGCCAATGACTGCATGAAAAAAGGYYTGRAAATYCTTGCTTCMGGCAACATYYTGCCAGCTGGCGATWTSAACTTCAGTGCTGATACKCAGACACAGCTTGSYGATYTGACAACAGCTTTCTGGAACGAYCACAGYATYACTGYTGAGCARGTYCAGAAAGACTATGCAGCAATCATTGCAAGCGCTGACTAAGTCTGCCTTGCATGAATTGACGTAATGGCTGCCGGCTCGGAYCATTCGGGCCGGCAGATTYNAAAATTCCAAGCGAACAAGCYACGTWWGGGCATWTGCCAGCAATGGTGTGAGTTGGGTTCATTCCGATTCATTCACCGCCATAGGCAACTCTACCGGTTTGAACTCGCCGCCCATTTTAGGGGCCCATCCTAGGGGGAAGGTCAATGGCGCACGATAAGCGTCCTTCACAATTATTCAGAAACAAGACCGCCAAAATCGCCGCCATACCCATGGTGTTGACGGCGATGGTTATTTTCGTCGGGTGTACGACGTGGACAATTTTCTACTCCTTCACCAAATCAAAACTGCTTCCCAAGAAGATTTTTGAAACGACGGATTTGTTCTCCATTCCTGTGCCAACATGGTTGGTTAAAGATGGCTCGCTTGATTTTGCCTATTATTCGGGGATCGTCACCAAGAACTTCGTTGGTCTGGCTCAATATGAGCGCCTTTGGACMCAGCCGCGGTGGATAATYTCGGTTGAGAACATYGCCATTTACGGCGTGTGTTCGATGATCTTTTCGCTGCTGATMGGGTTTTCYCTGGCGGCRTTGCTGGATCAGAAAATCAGATTTGAAAACACYTTTCGGACCATTTTGCTGTACCCGTTTGCGCTCAGCTTTATCGTCACYGGTCTGGTGTGGCAGTGGATYTTGAACCCGGAATTYGGTGTTCAGAAAATCGTKCGCGATATGGGTTTTGAGAACTTYGTTTTCGACCCGCTCTACGATGCTGATATTGTTATTTACGGCATTCTTATCGCCGGTCTATGGCAGGGTACAGGCTTGATCATGTGTCTGATGCTGGCAGGCCTGCGCGGTATTGATGGTGACATCTGGAAAGCTGCCCGTGTTGACGGTATCCCGATGTGGAAAACCTATATCTTTATCGTCATTCCCATGATGCGCCCGGTTATTGTGACATCCTTGGTGTTGATCGCATCGGGGATTGTGAAGGTCTACGATCTTGTGGTGGCTCAAACCAGCGGGGGGCCGGGTCTCGCATCCGAAGTGCCCGCTAAATACGTTTATGAATATATGTTCCGTGCACAAAATCTGGGTCAGGGTTTTGCGGCGTCCACCATGATGTTGAGCGCTGTTATCATCATCATCGTCCCGTGGGCCATCATGGAATTTGGAGGCAGGAAGAAACATGGTTGATGCAACTGCAAAGTTTGAAGGGCCAAACGGCGCCAAGCCAAAAAAGGCCTTTTCCCGCCGCAATATCTTTATCTACGGCACCTTGTTCGTCGTATCGATGTACTATTTGCTGCCGCTCTACGTCATGGTCGTGACCAGCTTGAAGGGCATGCCGGAAATCCGGTTGGGCAATATCTTTTCACCGCCCGTCGACATCACCTTTGAGCCATGGGTGAAAGCCTGGGCTGAAGCCTGTACGGGCCTGAATTGTGATGGCCTTAGCCGTGGTTTCTGGAATTCTGTGAAAATCACGGTGCCCTCGGTGTTGATTTCCATCTTGGTGGCATCGGTCAATGGTTATGCGCTGGCAAACTGGCGCTTTAAAGGTGCCAATGTCTTCTTCACCATTTTGATCTTTGGTGCCTTCATCCCCTATCAGGTGATGATTTACCCCATCGTGATTATCTTGCGCGAACTGGGCCTTTACACCACGCTCACCGGTTTGGTGATGGTGCACACCATTTTTGGTATGCCGATCCTGACCTTGCTGTTCAGAAACTATTTCACCTCAATGCCTGAGGAATTGTTCAAGGCGGCGCGGGTTGATGGCGCGGGATTCTGGAAAATCTATATCCAGATCATGATCCCGATGTCCTTGCCGATTTTCGTGGTTGCGATCATTTTGCAGGTCACGGGTATCTGGAACGATTTCCTGTTTGGCGTGATTTACACAAAACCCGTTAATTATCCGATGACGGTTCAGCTCAAYAAYATCGTGAACTCGGTTCAGGGCGTCAAAGAATATAACGTCAACATGGCTGCAACGCTGCTTACCGGCTTTGTACCACTGTTTATCTATTTTATTTCCGGCAAACTTTTCGTACGYGGCATCGCTGCCGGTGCGGTCAAAGGCTGATTGGGGAAGAGGCAAATAATATGACTAGTAGTGTTTCTATTCGGGATCTGACTTTGAAATTYGGCAACGTAGAGGTGCTGAAGGATCTTAATCTGGAAGTGGGTGTTGGCGAGTTTCTGGTGCTTCTTGGGGCATCGGGTTGYGGTAAATCCACYYTGCTCAAYTGTATYGCAGGCTTGCTGGATATTTCYGCAGGGCAGATTTTYATCAAGGARAARAACGTCACYTGGGCTGARCCCAGCCAGCGTGAAATTGGCATGGTGTTTCAGTCCTATGCGYTGTATCCGCAGATGACGGTGGAAGGCAATTTRACCTTCTGTCTGAAAAATGCCGGCTTYTCTCGYGAAGAGATTAAAAAGCGCGTGGCGCATACTGCAGAAGTTCTGCAAATCGAGCCACTGCTCAAACGCAAACCCGGCGCATTATCGGGTGGTCAGCGTCAACGTGTGGCGATTGGCCGTGCGCTGGTGCGTGATGTGGATGTGTTCTTGTTTGATGAACCCCTGTCCAATCTGGATGCCAAATTACGTGCTGATTTGCGGGTTGAAATTAAACGCCTGCATCAGAAATTGCAGAACACCATGATCTATGTGACCCACGATCAGATCGAAGCCATGACCTTGGCAGATCGTATCGCGATCATGAAAGATGGTGTCATCCAGCAGCTTGCGCCGCCCAATGAGGTTTACAGCAAGCCGATCAACAAATACGTCGCCGACTTTATCGGCTCCCCATCCATGACCTTCTTTGATGGCGTGCTCTACGACAACACATTCACCACCAATGATGTGGCGATCCCGATGGGTAACTACGAGTACACCCAGAAAAGCGATGATGCTGTGATGTCCWCRCTGGGCGTGCGCCCGGAGCATGTGTTTGTGGGTGATGCCGCCAAAGATGCTGGCTTCCAGATGGAAGTGGACATCGAAATTGTCGAACCKATGGGTTCCGACACCTTGGCCTGGACCACAATTGCGGGCATTCCATTCCGCTTCCGCATGGATGGTGATCTGGAAGTTAATATTGGCGACAGGTTTTTGATTGGTTTTGAGCCGTCTCGGGCATCCCTGTTCCRTCATGAAACGGAAGAGCGAATTTGACGCAGGAAGCTGATTCTACAAATACAGACATTGTTGATCTTGCTGGTGATTGGACGCTAAGCGACGTTGACAACGAGCATAAAATTGCGTTTCAACTGCCCGGAGATGCTATTTCGGCGCTTCATAAGGCAGGGGTAATCCCTGAACCTTATTGGGGCCGCAATGAATATGATGTGCGTTGGGTGTCGGAGCGTAAATGGATTGCGCGCCGGGAATTTGATCTGGAGACATGCGATTTTGAGCTGCTGGTTAGCGGTCTCGATACAATTGCTGATATCTGGATCAATGGCCAACAGGTTTTAAGCGGGCGAAACAGCTTTCGCAGTTATCGAAAAGATGTATCTGCTGCGCTGAAAACCGGCACAAACAGTGTTGAAATTCATTTTCATTCCAATGTGAAAGCGGCGGAACAGGCGCAAGAAAACCAACCCTATTTCGTGCCTTATTCCACTGATAATTGCCCGATTCCGCATGGTAATATGCTGCGCAAGGTGCAATGTGATTTTGGCTGGGACTGGAATATTGCGCTGGCACCTTTTGGCCTTTATGGCGTTATTCAACTGGTGCCCAAGCGCACGAGTTATATTGATGCGATACGGATTTGCCAGCACCACAATGGCGATGCGGTTACGGTTAGTATTACAGCGGTTATTGGCGGCAAAGCGGAAGGCGAATTGGTTACGATTTGCTTTGATGGTTGCCACTATGAGGTGCCAGTAGCAAATGGCATTGCTGTTGCACGTGCCCTTGTTGAAAACCCAAAACTGTGGTGGCCTGTTGGGCTCGGCGAACAGACCTTATATGATCTGACCGTATCGCTTGGCAATGAGACCCGCACACGCCGCATTGGCTTGCGCCAAATGGCGCTGATTGCGCAGGATGACGCGGCTGGAAAATCCTTTATCTTCCAGGTCAACGGCCACAATGTCTTTGCCCGTGGTGCCAACTGGATACCGGCAGATGCGCTGCCGGGGCGCATTGATGAGCAGGCCACGCGCGAGCTGCTGCAATCGGCTGTTGATGCCAATATGAACATGTTGCGGGTGTGGGGCGGTGGGCGTTATGAGCCCGACAGCTTTTATGATGCGTGCGATGAGTTGGGCCTGTTAGTCTGGCAGGACTTTATGTTTGCCTGCAATCTATACCCC
>NVXB01000038.1 GCA_002746425.1 Hyphomicrobiales bacterium
CGGTGGTGGTGGAAGTGGGGGAGATTTAACTCATTCAGGGCTTACAAATGTTGCAGACTATTCTGGCGGTGTTGGCGGTGATGGTGGCGACGGTGGTTTGTATGCTGGCGGTGGCGGTGGCGGTTTTGAGGATACTACTTCACTTGAGCAAGCTGATGGTGGTGCCGGCGGTGATTTAGGTGGCGGTGGTGGTGCTAACTATGGAGAAGCAGGCAAAGGCGGCTACGGCGGCGGCGGCGGCGGCGCAACACATGGCACTGCCGGGGGAGGTGGATTTGGCGGCGGCGGCGGCGGCGCTGGAGCTGGTAAATATGGTGGACCTTCAACTCCATATAAGGCTCACCTTCAGAATCCAAATTTACCATATGATGTGAACAGCAACCCAGTCATACATGTACCAGTGGAACAGGGTACTTCTGGTGCATCTACTTTTGGCGGTGGCACTGGTGGTCAAGCAAAATTGACCACTACCGTTGGAGTTGGAGAAGGTGGTAGCGGCGGCGGCGGCGGCGGGCTGGGTGCTGGCGGTGCGGTATTTGTGCGCACAGGTGGCAAGCTAAACATTAACTATACGCAAAACAGTGAATACACCACCAATACGGTTACCGGTGGTGCCGGGGGGCTGGGCTCGGATCTAGCAGGCTTGCAATCTAACTATAATGGTACTTCAGGTCAGAGGCGTGGCGAAGCTTATTTTCTGGATGGTAACCGGGCTCGTATTGATATTGGTACTGATTTTACGGTGACCTACGACGAGACAATTGATGATGCTCGCGAAATTGGCCGTGCTGGTGGCGTCGATAAATACAATTGCGGCACGATGCAATATGGTAATGGGTCCGGCACACTCGTGATGCCTTATGGTGGGGACACCGACATTTATGAAGGTGAGTTTAGAGTACGCTCGGATGCGCGCCTTTTGTATTCTGAGACCAATGTCGGTGTGTCTGGTGGCACAAACAATTGTTCCGACAGCCCAATTCTAACCGGTACTGGTACGCTTGCAGATACGAATATTCTTGACGGTGGTGTTCACAATGCCGGTGATGCATCTGGTGATATCGGCACCATGACAATTGTCGGCGACTATTCGATTGCCAGTGGCGGTACGCTTTATATAGATGCGGGCCCTAACTCGGCCAGTGATCGGATTGTTGTGGTCGACCGGGATTTTGTTGATACAGCTCACAATGGTCATCCGCTACCCCAAGGACTAAGTTCTACCAGCGCATCAGATGAGGCCTCAATAGTGGTTATTGACCCAGGCTCGATCCTGCGTGTGATGTTCCAGGCTGGCACTTATAATGATGGAGATGAATGGCTGCTGATCGATAATAAGGAATCAGATAAAGTGACATCTGATAGCGGCGGCACAACGGATATTCTAGCGTCAGATCCACTTGGCGGTTTTGCCAGCATTAGCCATAATCTTGGCTTTGGCATTGTTACAGTTGAGACCAATGGTTTTGCTGCCAACTCAAGCTTTAGAGATGGTAATAATGTTGTCTTAAAGTTTGATACCGGCTTTAACTGCGACCTGACATTTAATGAGAATTCTACGCTGGGCGGTTCTGTTACGCTTGATAATAATGGTGATGTATCGGTGTCATTTAATGGCCTTAATCCAGAAGATTTAAAGTGTCCAACGCTGGATACGATGTCGGGTGAGGGACATGTGTCTGCCGCAGCTATGTTGCTGGAGCGCTCTATGGCTTTAACTGGCTCTATTGCGACGCGCGTTGCCGCAAGCTGGATGCAGGATGGCCCCGCCATCACCGGTGTGCGTGCATCGCAGTGGTTGGCCACATGGAAGCGTGCAGAGGAAGTCTCCAACGAGATGGATCGCATTGATTCAGGCAAGGAGCCTCTGCCTCGTTCGGCTGATTATGAAGCTAATCCAGAGCAATACCCTGAAGATTGGGGCCCACCTTTGGAAGAGCCTGAGAAGACAACAGTCTGGGGCCGGATGCTTGGCGATGGTCGTTGGGTTAAGGGTGATGGTAATGCCGCAGATTCTTCACGTTATGGTGCTGGCTTGATGGTTGGTGCCGACAGGAAAATGTCAGAGCATACGCGGCTTGGTATTGCTGTTGGTGTTGGCCGGGATTGGTTTAATGTTGAAGAACGTCGCCGCACTGATATTACGGTCGATAGTATCTCTGGTTCACTCTATGGCTCTTACACCAAGGGTGCTTGGCAGAGCATGCTGGTGGGCTCTGTTGCGCATCAGATGTGGGACACAAAGCGCCACATTCTGTTCCCCGATGTTGCTAGTCCTCCAATTGATCGAACAGCGACCGCCGAGTATGACGCATTTTACTGGGCAATTCGTGGTGAGCTTGGATATCTCCATGTAACTGATAATAACTGGTTGATCCGACCATCTGTAACAGCGCGCTGGGCACAATTACACACTGGCGCATTCCATGAGGAAGGCGCAGGGGATATCAACCTGATCAGCAATGGCGCTGTTTTCCGCTCTATCCAGACGTCTCTTGGTATTCGTGCCAGTAAAGAGAAGCAGTTAGATAATGGCTGGATGCGTACATTCCAGATTAAGGGTGAATGGTTGCATCAATGGTCAGATAATTATCAGGAAGCTGCATTTGCATTTGAGGGTACTGGCAATACACGGGAGGAATTTGACATCCGCTCCGCGGAGGAAAGCCCTGCTTCTGCTCTATTGGGCATTGGTGTCAGCTTTACCAACGATAATGGTTTGACTGGATTCTTGACAGGCGATGCCATTCTTTCTCCAACGACGTTCCATCCGTCAGTTGCGGCGGGTGTCAAACTTAGATTTTAGATTTGGTTTCATGACCTTGTAATCAAGTATGAAAGAACGCTGAAATCGTAAGAAATGAAAAAGGTCTGAATGAGTGTAACTGCTCGTTCAGGCCTTTTGATTTGGTGGTCTAATGAAGGTTCGGTTTTCTGATATTCATTGCCTGAAAGTAAAAAAGAGCGGAGGTAAAACCTCCGCTCTTTCTATTTCGCGTTCCTGTTTCCAATTTCAAACGCCTATTGACGTTGAAATCTGCGCTGGCATAGCCGCGCAATGGAAACACTCCCTCCCAAGACTTAGACCGCGAACGACAGCTCCCTGAGGAATTGCCGACAGGTTAGCCTAACGCTGTTTCATCCACTTGTCACCAGTTTGTGACGGGGAAGGTGAATTTTTATGCATTTGCTTAATCTGTCATCACGTACGGGAGGGTCAGGCAAAACAAAATGCTTGTCTTTTGATCGCTCATGAGCTTTGTGAAACACTCACAATCAGTGTTTGATTTTACGGATTCTCCATGCGCCTTTCTCGATATTTTCTGCCAATCCTCAAAGAAACCCCAAAGGAAGCTGAGATTGTTTCTCACCGCTTGATGTTGCGTGCGGGGATGATCCGCCAACAAGCTGCTGGAATTTACTCTTGGCTGCCATTTGGCCTCGCTGTATTGGAGAACATTGGACAAATCGTTCGCGAGGAACAGAACCGTGCTGGCGCGCTTGAATTATTGATGCCAACGATTCAGTCGGCAGATTTGTGGCGTGAAAGTGGGCGCTATGATGATTACGGCAAGGAGATGCTGCGCATCACTGATCGCCATGATCGCGAGATGCTGTTTGGGCCCACCAATGAAGAGATGATTTCGGATATTTTTCGTGGATCGGTAAAGTCCTACAAGGATTTGCCGCTCAATCTGTATCACATCCAATGGAAGTTCCGCGACGAAGTGCGCCCGCGCTTCGGCATTATGCGTGGCCGCGAGTTTTTGATGAAGGATGCTTATTCCTTCGATCTGACAAAAGAGGACGCCCGGCGCTCTTACAACAAGATGTTTGTGGCCTATCTGCGCACTTTTGATCGTCTTGGCCTGAAAGCCATCCCCATGAAGGCTGATCCTGGCCCGATTGGCGGAGACATGACCCATGAATTTATTGTGCTTGCAGATACTGGCGAGAGCGAAGTTTTTTGCCACCGTAATTTCCTTGATTTGCCAATCCCTGGTGATGATGTGGATTTTGATGATGATTTGAGTGMKATCATYGATCARTACACCGMGCATTATGCSGCGACYGAAGAAATGCATGATGAAGCTGAATTTAACMAAATTCCTGARGYKGAYCGYGTGTCTGCTCGCGGRATTGAAGTTGGYCACATYTTCTATTTYGGYACCAAATAYTCTGARCCTATGAACGCRCGCGTTGCCGGGCCTGAYGGYGTGGATGMGCCTGTTCATATGGGRTCTTACGGYGTAGGYGTCTCRCGGCTYTTGGGCGCGATTATTGAAGCTAGTCACGACGAGAACGGCATTATTTGGCCAGAAGCTGTYGYGCCGTTTAAAGTYGGTTTAATCAATTTGAAATCGGGCCACGAAGCCACTGATGCTGCTTGTGAGGAGCTCTATAGCTCYCTGGAAAAKGCTGGGATTACTGTTCTATATGATGATACCGACAAACGTGCAGGTGGTAAATTTGCCAGCATGGATTTGATCGGCTTGCCGTGGCAAATTATCATCGGGCCGCGCGGTATTGCTAATGGYGAAGTCGAATTGAAAAACCGCAAAACGGGTGTTGCTGAGACATTGAGCGYTGCGGATGCGCTCAACAAGCTTATTGGTTTGCTYGCCTAACTCATTGGCCTTTTCATGAACACAATGATCCGCCAGTGCATGATGTTTAAACAATCATCAYCTYTTTNAAAGGGATGAATGGGAGTGCCTGTCGTGGGTRARAATTCAGRAAATACCACAAARTCCACTCGCYCGTTTGCTGGCTTTGAGTGGATGTTRGCAGGGCGTTATTTGCGTGCCCGCCGCCGTGARGCWTCRATYTCTGCRATTGCBGGRTTYTCRTTTTTGGGGATYATGCTTGGCGTGGCYGCRTTGATCATMGTYATGGCTGTSATGAATGGCTTTCGCACCGAGCTCTTGAGCAAAATACTCGGYATCAAYGGCCATTTGATCATWGAGCCGATTGATCGGCCTTTGGATGATTTTGACGCYGTRGCTGRTCGTATMGCTGCATTGGATTCSGTCATTGCYGCCATTCCTYTGGTGGAAGGCCAAGTGCTGGCATCAGGCAGGGATACCAGCCGTGGTGCGTTGGTGCGCGGTATTCGCGAACAAGACTTTGCCGGATTGCCAGCCGTGGCGAACAACATTCTGCAAGGCTCGATTSAWGGCTTTGATGAAAATCAGGGTGTGCTGGTGGGATCACGCCTTGCCGCTGGTCTGGGCCTGCGGCTGGGGRMCCGCATCACTCTTGTTTCACCGCGCGGGGCAGTAACCCCAATGGGGGTCGCGCCGCGCGTAAAAGCCTATCCCATTATTGGGATATTTGAGCTTGGTATGTCGGAATACGACGCGACCTTTGTTTTCATGCAGCAGCGTGAAGCGCAGCTCTATTTCAACAAGGAAGATACGGTTTCGTTTATTGAAGTCTATGTGAAAGACCCTGATATGGTGGGCGAATTAAGGGCAGAAATATCTGATGCCGCCGGGCGGTCGACGTTTATCACCGACTGGCAACAGCGCAATGCGACATTCTTCTCAGCGCTTCAGGTCGAGCGAAATGTGATGTTTATCATTTTGACTCTCATTATTCTCGTTGCGGCTTTGAACATCATTTCCGGCATGATTATGCTGGTGAAAGAAAAGGGCAGGGATATCGGGGTGTTACGCACTATGGGCGCTACCCGTGGTGCTATTATGCGCATTTTCTTCATCACAGGCGCGAGTATCGGTGTGGTTGGCACATTTGCCGGTCTGGCGTTGGGCACCGTGGTTTGCCTGAACATCGAAAATATTCGACAATTCCTATCAAGCCTTACGCAGACAGAACTGTTCCCTAGTGAGCTGTATTTTCTCAGCCAGCTTCCGGCCGACATGGATAATTCTCAAGTGGCCTCCGTCGTGGTCATGGCGCTTGTTTTGTCCGTCCTTGCAACGCTGTACCCTGCCTGGCGTGCAGCAAGCCTCGATCCTGTGGATGCACTGCGCTATGAATAGTAATCAGGAAACTTCAGCGGCGCTGCGTCTTGCCAATATCTCCAAAAGCTATGGCGAGGGCAATGCTTTGGTCAGCGTGCTTGAAGATGCCAGTCTTGAGCTGGCGCGCGGCGAGCTGGTGGCTCTGGTGGCCCCTTCAGGCACGGGCAAATCTACCTTGCTACATATCGCTGGCTTGCTGGAGCATCCAAGCAGCGGCGAGGTATTTATTGCAGGTCAGGCTTGTCATGGCATGAGCGATAAGGCGTTGACAGAAACCCGGCGCACCAAGATTGGCTTCGTGTATCAATTTCACCATTTGCTGCAGGAGTTCTCCGCGTTGGAAAACATCGTTATGCCGCAGCTTATCGCCGGACGCTCCAAGAAAGCTGCCAGAGAGCGTGCACACTATCTGCTGGATCAATTGCAAATCGGGCACCGAGCGGATCACCGCCCATCAGAGCTTTCAGGTGGGGAGCAACAAAGAGTTGCAATAGCGCGTGCAGTGGCCAATGAACCGCAATTGCTGCTTGCGGATGAACCCACCGGAAACCTGGACCCCAAAACGTCTGATTTGGTTTTTCAGTCATTATTTGAATTGGTTAGGCTAACCGGATTGAGTGCGTTGATCGCCACGCATAATTCGGCGCTAGCGGATATCATGGACCGACGAGTTACAATTGAAGATCGAAAAATTTGCACTCTTAAGTAAATGTTAGCTATAAATGTTCCTGTTTTATTCTCACCCTTGCGATGAGAACAAAAAAAGAACAAAATGACATCACAAACAGAGAGTGAGTGTTGTCATGAATATCGTAGTGAGAGATTTATTTGCTTTAGGCACCCTGGTTATTTTTACCGCGCTGATTTCTTTTGTCGGTGACTGGGCGCTTATTACAGTGGGCTGATCCATCGGGATTGCTGAATTCATTCGCTAACAACCCAAAAAGGTCAGTATCGCGCTGACGGTTACCAGTTTATCATACCCATAACGTATTCCCGATTCCTCGTTATGGAAATGGGAACTGTATGGGATGAACGTGACCATGAGACAGCAACCATTTGTGAAACAGCAAGCATTTATTCACTTAAGAGTGCACTCGATATTTTCCCTTTTGGAAGGGGCTTTACCGATGGACCGGCTAATATCGCTGGTTCTAGACAAAGCGATGCCTGCCGTTGGAATTGCCGATACAGCCAATTTGTTTGGCGCACTTGAGTTTTCTGAAAAAGCACAGGCCAAAGGTATTCAACCCATTATCGGCTGCCGCGTGCTGGTAAATTTTAATGATTATGAAGATGAAAACCCATTTGGCGATTCTCAGAACTACAATGAGGCGAACCTTGGACATATCATTCTTTATGCGATGAATTCGGAAGGATTTATCAACCTCTCCAAATTGGTAAGCCGCAGTTATTTGGAAGCGGAATCTAATTTAAAACCTCATATAAGTATGGAGAATTTGACCAAGTTTTCCGACGGCTTAATAGGCACAAGTGGTGGTTTTGAGGGGGGCGTGAATGTTCCTATTGAACAGGGCGAAGACGCTATTGCAGTTGGGCGCCTGAGTTTACTTAAGTCGCTTTTTGGCGACAGGTTTTATGTCGAGCTGCAAAGATATGGTGATAAGGCTGGCGGTAAATCAGAGCCGGTTCTCGTCAATTTTGCGTATGCCAACAATGTGCCGATTGTTGCCACCAACAGTACCTTTTTCCCTACTCGTGATGATTATGATGCTCATGATGCGCTTCTGGCGATATCTGAGGGGCGCATGGTTGCGGAGGATAATCGGCGGAAATTGAGCCCTGAAAACTGTTTTAAATCTGCCTCCGAAATGGTTGCGTTATTTGCGGACCTGCCAGAGGCCATAGAAAACACGCTGGAGATAGCGTTCCGCTGCCAGTTTAGACCTTTGACACATGCTCCCATTTTGCCGGGGTTTGCAGAAATAGGCGAGGGAAAACAGGCGGGTGATAACCCTGATAATGCCCCAGTAGATGAGGCCAAGTTACTGCGCAAACAGGCGGAAGATGGCCTAAGTGCTCGCTTGCTAGAAAATGGCCTAGCGCCTGATATGTCGCAAAAGGACTATGAGGATCGCCTGAGCTTTGAATTGAATGTCATTGAGACAATGAAGTTTCCGGGCTATTTCTTAATCGTTGCCGATTTTATCAGATGGGCGAAGAATAATGATGTGGCGGTGGGCCCTGGCCGTGGGTCGGGTGCGGGTTCTCTGGTGGCGTGGTCGTTGACCATCACGGATATTGATCCGCTGAGATTCGGCCTGCTGTTTGAGCGGTTTTTGAACCCCGACCGTGTGTCCATGCCCGATTTTGATATCGATTTCTGTCAGGAAAAACGTGATCTTGTCATACGCTATGTGCAGGATAAATATGGTGCATCTCAGGTAGCCCAAATTATCACTTTTGGATCGCTTCAGGCGCGTGCGGTACTACGTGATGTTGGGCGTGTGTTGCAAATGCCTTATGGGCAGGTGGATCGCCTTTGCAAAATGGTGCCCTCCACCCCCGCCAACCCAATGACGTTGAAGGAAGCCATCAAAGCTGAGCCTCAGATGCAAGAGGCGGAGAAGGATGAAGAGATCGTCCGTCGGCTCTTCTCAATCGCGACGCGGTTGGAGGGGCTTTATCGTCACGCATCAACCCATGCAGCGGGTATTGTGATTGGTGACCGTCCGTTGGAAGAACTGGTGCCGCTTTATCGCGACCCCCGGTCCGATATGCCGGTGACGCAGTACAATATGAAGTGGGTTGAGCAGGCCGGATTGGTCAAGTTCGATTTTCTGGGCCTTAAAACCCTTACATTGATTGAGAAAGCCAAAAAGCTCATATTGCTGAGGGGCATTACTGTCGACTTGAGCCGTATTGATCTTGGTGATCCCAAAACCTATGAGATGCTCGCCAATGGAGAAACTGCCGGGGTTTTTCAGCTTGAAAGTCAGGGTATGCGGCGAGCGCTTGTTGGGATGAAACCCGATAGGTTTGAGGACATTATTGCTCTGGTGGCGCTGTATCGACCGGGTCCGATGGACAACATTCCAACCTATAACCGGCGTAAGCATGGCCTTGAAACGCCAGATTACATGCATCCCACACTAGAAGGTATTTTGAAGGAAACCTATGGCGTTATCATCTATCAGGAACAGGTGATGCAGATTGCGCAGGAGTTGTCGGGGTATACACTTGGACAGGCCGATTTGCTGCGCCGGGCCATGGGTAAGAAGATTAAGGCCGAGATGGACCAGCAGCGCGCTGGCTTTGTGGATGGCGCAGTTGAACGCGGTATTGACAAGGGGCAGGCCAATACGATTTTTGACCTTGTTGCGCGCTTTGCCGATTATGGCTTCAACAAATCCCATGCCGCCGCCTATGCTATGGTTGCCTATCATACAGCTTATTTGAAGGCCAATTACCCGGTGGAGTTTCTGGCAGCCTCGATGACAATGGATATGGGCAACACCGAAAAGCTCTCAGATTTCCATCAAGAAGCCAAGCGGATGGGGATAAAGGTTCTTGCCCCAAACGTGGCTAAGTCGGGCTACGAGTTTGATGTGTCTGAGGATCGTATTCTATACGCCATGGGTGCGCTGAAGGGTCTCGGTCAGAATGTGGCTGATGCCATTGTCGCGGCGCGCACGGAACATCCCTTTGATGATATATCCGATTTTGCGGAACGAGTGGATTCCAAAGTGCTGAATAAGCGCTCAATGGAAGCGCTTATTTGTGCTGGTGCTCTGGATCAGTTTGATGGAAGCCGGGCGCGATTATCTTCTGGAGTAGAGCGGATATTGGCCCACTCGCACCGTGTTACAGAAAACACAAAGAGCGGGCAGGATGAATTGTTTGGCTCGCAGGGGAGCGCGCGAGAAGCGATTTCCATGCCTGTTGCCAGAGATTGGGATGTCTCTGAGACGTTGGCCCGAGAGCATAAGGCCGTTGGGCTTTATTTGAGTGCTCACCCTCTTGATCAATACTCGAAGCAACTTGCTGAGAACAACATATTGTCTTGGGAGAGCTTCTCCAAGCAAGTTCATGCCGGGAAAAGCGCGGGCAAGATTGCGGCAACCATTATTGCCAAGCAGGAACGGCGCACCCGCACCGGGGCCAAAATGGGCATACTTGTCTTGTCCGATCCAACAGGGCAATTCGAGGCGACTCTCTATGCTGAAAGATTATCTGAGTATCGTGAGCAGCTGGAAATTGGTCAGTCATTTGAGTTTGTTGTTGGAGCTGATCTGGATGATGAGACCGATGATGTTCGTGTGCGCATACAATCGATGAAACCGATTGGTGCCGCCATGACTGCGGGGTATTCAAAGCTCAAGATATTTTTGGAAAATGAAAACAGTTTTTCGTTTATCAAACAAGAAATGGATCAACTTGAAATCGGCAAAAAACCAACTCAGATTATGGCTGGAAAGCCGATTCCAATACGTTCAGAAGGTAAAGTTGAACTGATTCTGATGCTGGATAAAAACACGCGAGAAGCAACGCTTGAACTGGTTGGAAAATATGGTTTGTCGAAGGATATTGCCGGCGCCATCAAGTCAATTCCCGGCGTTATCGACATCTCTTTGCATTAGCATCTCCATTTAAGACATCGCAGGGCCGTATTCTTGGTTGCAAAAGGGGGCAACTGGGGCTATAGAGCGCCGCATCACACACGAAGAGCTGGGCTTATGTCCATCCGGTCTTCGCGGGGCGAGGGTTTCCTCAAATTGCGTCGGTCTGCTTTTCGGAGGAACAACCGGTAAAAGGAGAACAGAGCATGGCTCTGCCTGAATTTTCTATGCGCCAACTGCTTGAAGCAGGCGTACATTTTGGTCACCAGACTCACCGCTGGAACCCAAAGATGGATAAGTACATCTTTGGTGCACGCAACAATGTCCATATCATGGATTTGGCGCAGACAGTGCCTATGCTGCACACCGCTTTGCAGGCTGTAAGCGATACAGTTGCCAAGGGTGGCCGTGTGCTTTTGGTTGGCACCAAACGACAGGCTTCTGAGCCAGTTGCTGATTCTGCCCGCCGTTCTGCGCAGTACTATGTCAATGCGCGTTGGTTGGGCGGTATGCTTACCAACTGGCAGACAATTTCAAATTCAATTAAGCGTTTGAGAGCTGTTGACACCATCTTGGACGAAGGCGCACAAGGCCTGACCAAGAAAGAGCGTCTGTCTCTGACCCGTGAGCGTGATAAGCTTGAGCGTGCGCTCGGTGGTATTAAAGATATGGGCGGTATTCCCGACCTTCTGTTTGTTATTGATACAAACAAAGAATCCATCGCGCTGCTTGAAGCACGTCGCCTGAACATTCCCATTGCTGCGATCATCGATAGTAACTGTGATCCAGATGGCATTGATTTCCCAGTACCTGGCAATGATGATGCGGCCCGTGCGATTACCCTGTATTGCGATTTGATTGCTAGAGCTGCGATTGACGGTTTGTCCCGTAGTCAGGGCGATCTTGGTATCGATCTGGGTGCCGCTGAAGAGTTGCCAATCGAAGAAGTTTTGCCAGTTGCAGAAGTTCTGGCTGAAGCACCTGCTGCTGAGCCTGTTGCAGAAGTTGCTGTTGAAGTCGCCCCTGCTGCTACTGAAGAAGCTCCCGCTCCTGCAGTTGAAGAAGCCGCTGCTCCTGCTGCGCCATTGTTTGAAGCCCCAGAAGGCGATGCTGATGATCTTAAATTGATCTCCGGTGTTGGCCCTGTGCTTGAAACCAAGCTGCAAGCTCTTGGCATTAAGAAGTTTTCTCAGGTCGCTGCGTTCACTGCAGAAGACATTACCCGCGTTGATGATGCTTTGTCATTCAAAGGCCGTATTGATCGTGATAACTGGGTTGAACAAGCTAAAGAACTTGCCGCTAAGGCTTGAAGCTAGTTCACATAAGTGATTTTGCTGCGGGGCTAAGATAATCATCTTGGGCCCGCAGTTGTTATATAAACAAGAAAATTTGGATGCTGGATTGATCTGAAATTCGGCGGAGAATGAAAAGGTATTTAGCTATGGCTGTTACTGCTGCAATGGTAAAAGAGCTTCGTCAGGCAACTGGCGTTGGCATGATGGACTGTAAAAATGCTCTTCAGGAAAATGATGGAGACATGGAAGCGGCAATCGATTGGCTGCGCAAAAAAGGTCTTTCCAAAGCTGCAAAGAAATCTTCGCGCGTTGCTGCTGAAGGCTTGGTTGCCGTAGTTGTTGATGGCAACAACGCAGCAATTGTTGAAGTGAATTCTGAGACTGATTTTGTTGCCAGAAACGATCARTTTCAGGCTCTTGTCAAAAACATTTCAGACATCGCACTTTCATCCGATGGTACCGTTGCTGCGATTGCTGCAGCAAAATATGGCGATGAAGGCAAAACTGTTGCCGATACAATCGTGACCGCAATTGCGACAATTGGTGAAAACATTTCATTGCGCCGCGCTGACAAACTCAGCGTAGACAATGGTGTGATCGCTTCTTACGTCCACAACTCTGTCGCCCCTAATCTGGGCAAAATCGGCGTTTTRGTTGCGTTGGAAACAACTGGTGACAAAGAAGCCGTTGCAGCTGGTGGCAAGATGATTGCCATGCACATTGCGGCAACAAATCCTATGGCGCTTGGTCCAGATGATCTTGATCCAGCCGTTGTTGAGCGTGAGCGTACCGYTTTGATCGATCAGGCTAAAGCTTCCGGCAAGCCTGACAATGTGGTTGAGAAAATGGTTGAAGGCCGGATTCGGAAATATTTCGAAGAAGTTACCTTGATCAAGCAGTCCTTTGTGATCGACACCGACTACACTGTTGAAAGTTTTGTTGAGAAACTTGCGAAGGACGTTGGCACAGATGTGAAACTGGCTGGTTTCCGCATGTTCAAACTCGGCGAAGGCGTCGAGAAAAAAGAGACAGATTTTGCGGCTGAAGTTGCGGCTGTCGCTGGCGGTAACTGATTGCGGGAAACATCCCCATTAAGTTCTGAATGAATTGAAGGGCGCACGTGACAAGCGGGCGCCCTTCGTGTATCCGGGCACATGAAATTAGCCTTCCGATGGAGACAAAATGTCGATTCCTTATAAAAGAATATTGCTGAAGCTTTCGGGTGAGGCGCTGATGGGGGATTTACAGTTTGGCATCGACAACTCAGTGGTCAACCGAATTGCCAAAGAGATCGCTGAGGTTGTCGCACTTGGTGTGGAAGTTGGTGTTGTTGTTGGTGGCGGTAATATTTTTCGTGGTGTCTCGCTGGCAGCCAAAGGCGCTAACAGGGTAACGGGCGACCAAATGGGCATGTTGGCAACAGTCATGAACGCCCTTGCTCTAGAGGGCGCTTTGAACAATGCTGGTTGTGAAGCCCGCGTCATGTCCGCTGTTGCCATGCCCAGCATTTGCGAAACCTTTACCCACAGAAAAGCACTGCAGTACATCAATGTGAAGCGGGTACTGGTGTTTGCTGGCGGAACAGGAAACCCGTTCTTTACCACCGATAGCGGTGCAGCCCTGAGAGCGGTAGAAATGCAGTGTGATGCCTTGTTTAAAGGTACACTGGTGGATGGCATCTATTCAGCTGATCCTAAAAAAGATCCCAATGCTGAACGATATGATCATATAACCTATGACGAGATTCTTTCGCGCGGGTTGCAAGTGATGGACACTGCCGCTGTAGCACTGGCGCGTGACAACAATATTCCGGTGGTTGTCTTTTCTATCCATACAGCGGGTGCGCTGGTTGAGGTTGTGAAAGGTCGCGGAATAGCCACGATCGTCACGGAAAACAGTTTGTAGTCTTGCCTGATTGCTCAGGCTATTCAATGTAGGTGGGAGTGAATGATGGATACCAACCCAGTAGATTTCGATGACGTTAAGCGCCGTATGGAGCGTACCGTTGCATCGCTGACTTCAGATTTGGGCGGTCTTCGAACAGGGCGTGCTTCTGCCAGCTTATTGGACCCGATCCATGTTGACGCCTATGGCAATCGCACACCACTGAATCAGGTTGCCTCAATCTCGGTTCCAGAACCGCGCATGATCAATGTGCAAGTGTGGGATGCTGGCATGGCCGCCGCTGTGGAAAAGGCGATTCGCGAATCCGATTTGGGTCTTAACCCTATCGTTGAGGGTAGCCTTTTTCGTATTCCTATTCCGGAATTGAACGAGGAACGCCGCCGCGAGATGGTGAAAGTTGCTCATAAATATGCTGAACGTTCAAAAATTGCGATCCGCCATATCAGACGTGATGTTATGGACCAGCTGAAAAAGGCTGAAAAATCTGGCGATATTGGCCAAGACATCTCCAGAACATTTTCTGATGATGCACAGAAACTGACAGATGAATTAATTAAGAGTATTGATGAGAATCTGAGTAATAAAGAAGCAGAAATCATGCAGGTTTAGTAATAAACCTGAGAGTTACTCAAAAAGGTCCTCTGCCGGTATGAACGATGCACAATTTGAAGACGCGCTTCCGCAACATGTTGCCATCATTATGGATGGGAATGGCAGGTGGGCTCAGCAAAGAGGGCTGCCGCGTTTGCTTGGGCACAAGGCGGGTGTCGGTGCTCTTCGCAATGTTATTGACTATTCAATACGTGTGGGCTTGAAGAATTTAACGCTTTTCAGCTTCAGTTCTGAGAACTGGTCGCGCCCTCAAAGTGAAGTCGATGCGCTGATGAATCTCATGCGGCGCTATGTGAAGAGTGACCTTGCAGAGCTGAATGCTAATAATGTGCGGGTAAACATCATCGGTGCGCGCGACGACTTGCAGCAAGATATCCGCTCCTATCTGACTGAGGCCGAAGATGCGACGGCGAACAATACAGGCTTAAACCTGTCTGTTGCCTTCAACTATGGCTCCAAGAACGAGATTTGTAGAGCAGTCAAAAAAGTAGCTGAGAAGGTGGCTTTAGGAGAACTGTCTCCATCTGAAATCAACGAAGATGTTTTGGATGGCTTCATGGACACCGCTGGCATGGTGCCACCAGACCTTCTTATTCGTACCAGTGGTGAGCATCGTTTAAGCAATTTTCTGTTGTGGCAGATCGCCTACACAGAGCTCTATTTTACCGATGTGTTCTGGCCTGACTTTAATGAGGCAGAATTTGAAGCTGCACTTAACTCATACACCAATCGAAACCGCCGGTTTGGCGGTCTTCACGAAGCTCGAAGCGCTGTTTAGTAGCTGAAAAAGGGGCTTGCCCCGCGCTAAGCGCTGGAATTGTTGAGGGTAATTTGTCTAACCTTGTCGTTCGTTTGATTTCAGCTTTGATTCTAGCTCCAATTGTTATTGGCATTGCTTGGCTTGGCGGATGGCCTCTGTTTTTTATGACCGTCTTTTTAACCCTTTGCATCATGCATGAGTGGTTTCAGATCAGCCATTGCGCAGACAATCCAATCATCAAATTTGCTGCGTTTGCGGTGTTAATGCTGGGCCTATACATGGTGCAAATTGGCTATGTTGCCTTAGCCTTACTGCTGGTGCTAGCTTTTGCGCTGAGTATGCTGCTTTGGCGGATCCGCTCTGCCAATAAATATTGGCTTTCTGCAGGGTGCCTTTATGCCGCTGGATTTGGCTATTCGTTGGTGTTCCTGCGCAATCAACCTGAAATGGGTTTGTTCCTTTTGATCTTCGTTGTGGCCATTGTCTGGTCAACGGATGTTTTCGCTTATTTTACCGGACGATTGCTCAAGGGGCCTAAGCTTGCACCAAAAATTTCGCCGGGAAAAACTTGGTCTGGTGCCATTGGTGGGTTGGTTGCCGGTATTTTGGCATCTTATCTGGTCGTTCTTGGCTGGTATGGGCAAGAGGTTGCCGGGCAGGGCACATTTGGTGTGTTGTTTTGGGGAGCCGCGCTTTCTGGTTTTTCCCAGTTGGGTGATCTCTTTGAAAGCTGGGTCAAACGCAAATTCGGCGTTAAGGATTCAGGCAAAATCATACCGGGGCATGGCGGTGTGATGGACAGAGTGGATGGCCTTCTGTTTGCGCTGGCCCTAGCATTTGTTCTGATGATTTCAGCCGTGCCGAATTTTCCCATTACAATCATGCCACAGCAGACGATAAACTGATCCCATTATGACAATACCTTCAAGGACGATCACCATATTGGGTATCACTGGATCTGTTGGTTACAGTGTATGTGAAGTGCTGCGCGAGCATTCAGAAAAGTTTGATGTTCATGCGGTGGTAGCTAAAGACTCTGCGCAAAAACTTGCAAAAATTGCTGTTAAGCTAGGTGCCAAAATTGCGGTGCTGGCCAATGACGCTCAATTGGCTGCTTTGAAAGGTTTTTTGGCAGGGACGAACATCAGGTGTTTTGCTGGTGAGGCTGCTGTGCTTGCCGCCGCATCGGAGAAAGTAGACCTTGTTGTGGCGGCAATAGGGGGCACTGCCGGTGTGAAGCCAACCTGGGCGGCCTTAAGCTCTGGTAACCAAATTGCCTTGGCGAACAAGGAATGCATGGTTACCGCTGGCTCCTTGTTTATTGCTGAAGCCAAGCGGCAGAATAAGCAAATTTTGCCGCTAGATTCTGAGCATAATGCGATCTGGCAGGTATTTGAGTCAGCTCAGAAGAGCATGATTGAGGCGGTCACCCTCACAGCATCAGGCGGCCCGTTCCGAACTTGGTCAGTAGACAGAATAGCGCGCGCTACGCTCAAGGAAGCTTTGAACCATCCTAATTGGGACATGGGCGCAAAAATCACCATTGATTCAGCTACTTTGATGAATAAAGGGTTGGAGTTGATTGAGGCCCAATACCTTTTTGAACTTGAGCCAGAGCAATTGAAAGTTGTTGTGCATCCTCAATCCATCATTCATGGCCTTGTGCATTATGCCGATGGTTCTGTTCTGGCGCAGCTTGCCTGGCCGGATATGAAAGTGCCTATCGCACATTGCCTGAATTGGCCGCACCGACAGCCAAATATGGTCAAACGATTAGCCCTTACGGAACTGCAAACCTTGACATTTGAGGAGCCGGACACGCAAAAATTTCCATGTTTAAGTTTGGCTTATTCKGCGATGGAATTTGGCCCCTTGGGWACAAATGCYCTTAACGCAGCRAAYGAAATTGCTGTGGCTGGTTTTCTTGATGAAAAAATTCCGTTCAGTGGCATTTTCCAAACTGTTGACACAGTTTTGAACAATATGATGAAAAATAGCGCTGGTGACGGGTATACCAGCATTGAAGARGCGTTGATTCTWGATGAAGAAGCGCGMATTCAGGCGCGAGAATTCATTTCAAACAATTAYTAAGTGGCTCTGCTAAACGAGCTGGCAAAAYTAAGCGGCTTTCATACAGGATAGACGAAAATTATGGATTTCTTACAGCAAATTCCTGCGTGGGGAGCTGGGTTTTTCTCCTATGCCCTRCCTGCGATCTTTGTGTTTACAACCGTCGTCTTTTTTCATGAATTGGGCCATTATGCCGTCGGMCGRCTATGCAATGTMGGGATTGATGCCTTTGCTATYGGCTTTGGCAAAGAACTAGTTGGCTATACAGATAAGCGYGGCTGCCGGTGGAAACTGTGTTTGATTCCCTTGGGTGGCTAYGTGAAATTTCAYGGTGATGAAAACGCYGCWAGTGTACCCGATTCAGACCGTATAGCTGGTATGTCTSGCGAGGCYMAGGCGACAACATTGGCGGCAAAACCTGTCATGCAGCGCATTGCTGTTGTGGCCGCYGGCCCTGCAGCAAGCTTTTTGTTAGCRGTGTTGATCTTCGCCGGYATGTTTWTCGTTTCGGGTCGTCCGCAAATTCCTGCCAAGGTGAGTGAAGTTATTGAGAATAGCGCGGCGCAGGAGGCTGGTCTTCAGGCGGGKGATCTCATTTTGTCAGTAGATGGAGAAGACATCGAATCGTTCACGGAACTACAGAGAATCGTAACAGGTAGTGCCGATACGCTGATTGAACTGGTTGTTGAGCGGGGCGGCATTTCTGTCACTTTAGAAGCGACACCGCGCCGTCAGCAAATAAGTGATGGGTTTGGAAATTCGCAGTTTGTTGGCGTGCTTGGTGTGCGGCAAAGCATTGAACGAGAAGACATTGTCTACAAGCAATTCAATCTGTTTACTGCGGTGATCGAGGGGGCGAAGGAAACCGGGTTTATAGTTTCTCGTACCTTGCAATACATTTACGGGATTATCTCCGGTAAGGAATCTGCTGATCAGCTTGGTGGCCCGATTCGGGTCGTCAATATGTCTGGGCAAGTTGCAGCTATTGGCTTTGTTGCGCTTCTGAACCTCACGGCCGTTCTTTCTGCGAGTATCGGTTTGATAAACCTATTCCCAATTCCAATGCTGGATGGCGGTCATTTGGCCTTCTACACAATCGAAATTATCCGCGGCAAGCCGTTGAGTGAACGAGCGCAGGACTTTGGATTTAAAGCCGGGTTAGCTGTTATCCTTGCGCTGTTCCT
This sequence comes from Hyphomicrobiales bacterium, assembly GCA_002746425.1. Taxonomy (GTDB): domain Bacteria; phylum Pseudomonadota; class Alphaproteobacteria; order Rhizobiales. The sequence goes on from NVXB01000038.1 coordinate 18,394, forward strand.
ATTTGTTAACTGGAATGATGTCAGTTTTCTGATGGGGCGCTGAATTTCTGCTCTTCTTTACGTATGGTGAGTCATTGCCGTGGCCATGATGCAACGAAATTTAGAAAAACTTGAATGATTGGGGCCTAGAGCTTGAAAGAGTGCCAAAACCCTGTAAAACATTTTATGAATTGTTGAGTCCCGGTTGTGAACTTGAGCCCTATTCAATGTTTGTTGCTGGAAGCGAGATTAAGTGAACTTATGAACTTTTTGATTTCACGCCTGATACGTGCAGCTGGTTTGTCCGGTCTTGCCATTGTTTTTATGGCTACTTTTGTAATTGCCAGCGATTTTTATCCAAATGCGTCCGCCGCTTTTGCACGAACTGTTGGGTCAATTTCTGTGGAAGGGAATCAACGTGTCGATGACGATACGATTGAAGCCTATATTTCCGTTCAACCTGGGCAGCAATATTCAGAGTTCGAAGTTGATGAATCACTAAAGGCGCTATTTGCGACAGGCCTGTTTTCTGATGTTCAGATTTTCCGCAAGGGAAATACTCTGATTATTCGGGTTGAAGAAAACCCAATCCTGAACCGCGTTGCCTTTGAAGGTAATGACCGGCTGAAAGACGAAGCTCTTGGCGCCATCGTGCAAAGCAAGCCTCGCGGTGTGTTTACGCGTGCTAAAGTTCAAAATGATACACAACGTGTTTTGGAAATGTATCGACGCTCAGGTCGGTTTGATGCTCGGGTTTCTCCAGTCATTATCGACTTGCCACAGAACCGCGTTGATCTTGTTTTTGAGATTGAAGAGTCAGCAAAAACATCTATCTCCAGAGTGAGCTTCATTGGTAATAGAGCTTATAGCGATGGCAAGCTTCGCGAAGTCGTTGATACAAGCCAGAAGAATTTTCTGAGCTTCTTGAGCGGTAATGATATTTATGACCCGGACAAGCTTGGTGCAGATGAAGAGCGGCTTCGTCGTTTCTATTATCGTAAAGGCTACGCTGATTTTCGGATTATTTCTGCTGTTGCGGATTTAGATAAGGAACGCAATGTGTTCTTCGTCACCTTTACCGTTGATGAAGGCGAGCGTTACGAATTTGGTGAAGTCGAAATTGATTCAGCTATCATTGGTTTGGATCCAGAATTGTTGAGGCGTTCAGTTTTAACCAAGCCTGGTAAAACATATAATGCTGATAAGGTTGAAAAGAGCCTCGAAGAATTAACGCTAGAAGCATCCCGTCTTGGGTTTCCTTTTGTGAAGGTTCGCCCAAGAGGTGAGCGTGACTATGAACAGCACGTCATTCATCTGACGTATGTTATCGACGAAGGTGCTCGCGTTTATGTTGAGCGTATCAATATTCGCGGAAACACTCGGACCCGAGATTACGTTATTCGCCGGGAATTCGATCTGGCTGAAGGTGATGCTTACAATCGTGTGCTTGTTGATCGTGCTGAACGTCAGCTGAAAGCTCTTGGTTACTTCACAAGTGTCAGGATTACCCGAGAGCCGGGTAGCTCTCCTGATCGGGTTATTCTGAATGTTGTTGTTGAAGATCAACCAACTGGTGAGCTTTCTTTTGGTGCTGGTTATTCAACAAATGACGGTGTTATTGGTGATGTCTCACTAACCGAGAGAAATTTCATGGGGCGTGGCTATTTTGTCAAAGCGTCTCTTAGTGCAGGTACAGCAAAGCGGAATTATGACTTTGCTTTCACTGACCCTTATTTCCTTGGTCGGAAATTGTCTGCAGGTTTTGATGTGTTTAGTCGCCACAATGAAGAAGATAGCTACGATAGCGAAAAAGTTGGCGGTGGTATTCGTTTGGGTCTTCCAATTCGAGAGAATTTGGGGCTTTCACTGCGCTACGGGTTTGTTAGCGCTGAAACAACGGTTACAGATGCTGGTACCGCATCTCAGGCTGTTAAAGATGCAGCTGCAGAAGGTAAAATTGTTACTTCCTCAGTTGGGTATACTTTGACCTACAATACCATCGACAGCACAAAACAGCCGCGTGATGGTGAGTACCTCAAAATTAGCCAGGATTTTGCAGGTGTTGGCGGGGATGTGTCCTATGTCAGAACCTTGGTGGATGCACGTGTTTACCGCCAGTTGCACACTGATTGGGATTTGGTTGGATCTGTTATCCTTAAAGGTGGTAATATCATAGGTATTGGCGAAGATGTCCGTTATTCGGATGCTTTCTTTAAAGGTGGCGGCCTTGTTCGCGGGTTTAAATCTCTAGGCCCACGGGATATCCCTACCGACTCTGCTATTGGTGGTAATACATACTGGTCAGCTTCTGCTGAAGTGAACTTCCCAGTCTGGGGTATCCCAGATTCCTTCGGAATACGTGCTGCTGTATTTGCGGATGCAGGCTCCTTGTTCGGTGCAGATAACCGTGATGGTGGTGTGGCATTTGTTGATGATGCATCCATTCGCTCATCCGTTGGTGCAAGTATCATTTGGCAGAGCCCATTTGGCCCGCTTCGCGGCGATATAGCTCAAACCCTAACAGGCGAGAGCTATGATGAAGAGCAGTTCTTCCGCTTTGGGGGCGGTGCTGCATTCTAGGTATTGAGATTTAGTTGGTTCACCGCAACAACACAGTCGTGTCGTTGCGGTGAACTACAGAAATTGGCATACACTTGACCAAATCCAAATTTTATAAAGAAGTAAAGCCGATAAACTTGTCGGATATTTCTAAAATTATTAAGCTACCTATCCCAGATGGGGCGTCTCTCGACTTGGCCATAGATGGTGTCAGTGCGTTGGATGATGCTACTGCTGGGCAGGTTAGTTTTCTCGATAATCCAAAATACGTGTCGACTGTGTCTCAGTGTGAGGCATCTGTCATACTTTGCCGAAAGCGCTATGCCGATAAAATTCCAGATGGCGCGATCGCATGGGTAAGTATGGACCCGTACCGGGCCTATGCGCAGATCGCGGCGGCGCTTTATCCTGAGGCTCTGGATTTTCCGCCWGTGYTGGATRCMGCYTCYAGKGGGAACCTTGAAGGTTATGTTGCTCCMACGGCAAGCTTGGAAAACGGCGTAACTGTTGAGCATAATGCYAGTATTGGYGCRGGTGCGGARATTGGYTCGGGTACGATWATCTCATCCGGTGCTGTTATCGGCCGTCATGTTACCATTGGCCGTGGATGYTTTATTGGGCCCAATGTGGTGCTTCAGCATTGTTGCATTGGCGATGATGTTATCCTGCATYCAGGTGTCTGTATCGGCCAGGACGGCTTTGGTTTTGCCATGGGTCCGTTGGGCCAYTTGAAGGTTCCGCAACTTGGTAGAGTGATTATCCAGGATAATGTGGAGATGGGCGCGGGGACTTGCGTKGATCGCGGGACAAACCGRGATACYGTGATTGGTGAAGGCACCAAGATTGATAACCAGGTGCAGATTGGTCACAACGTTCAAATCGGCCGGAACTGCGTGATTGTGGCGCAAGTTGCGTTGGCGGGTAGTTGTACGCTGGGCGACTTTGTGGTGATTGGTGGGCAGACGGGCGTGATCGGTCATGTGACCGTCGGTGATGGCGCGCAAATTGCTGGTGTGTCTGCTGTGCACGGCGATGTACCTGCTGGCGCGCGCTGGGGCGGTGTACCGGCAAAGCCGTTGCGAGAGTGGTTCAAAGAGGCTACGTTGCTCAGTCAGTTAGCGAAGAAAAAGGTCACGGCGGTCGTCAGTACCGACGAAAATTAAGCCCGATTTTTTGCCAAGTTTTAAAAGAAATGCAATGGAGAGCGGTATGAGCGAGACAACACCCACCGAGTTGGGCTCAGCAGATATTCAGGATTTACTGGAAGCACTTCCACATCGGTATCCCTTCTTACTTGTTGATAARCTTAAAGAAATTGACAGTAATAAATCCTGTATCGGCATCAARAATGTCACGGCAAATGAGCCTCATTTCATGGGCCATTTYCCRGGTCAGCCGGTTATGCCRGGTGTTTTAATGCTGGAAGGCATGGCCCAAACCGCAGGTGCGCTGTGCATTTTGGCGCGGGCAGAAGGTTCGCCGCCAAGYCTGGTTTATCTAATGTCCATAGACAAAGCCAAGTTCCGCAARCCTGTCGTTCCAGGCGATCAAATTGAATAYCATGTCAAGATGGTTCAGAGCCGTGGCAGTGTTTGGAAGTTCTCCTGCAAAGCGATGGTTGAAGGCAAGAAAGTCTGCGAAGCAGAGATTTCTGCCATGCTGCTAGACCAATAACAGGGAATAATTCGTGAGCATYCAYCCCACTGCAATTATCGATCCTACAGCCGAAATTGGCGACAATGTTTCGATCGGCCCTTACAGCATCATCGGCCCTCAATGTGTACTACATGAAGGTGTCACCATTCATTCCCACGTCGTTGTGTATGGGTTCATCTCTATTGGTGTGAACACCGAGGTTTTCCAGTTTTCCAGCATTGGCTCTCCGCCACAGGATTTGAAATACAAAGGCGAGGAGAGCCGCGCTGAAATCGGCGCAAATTGCAAAATTCGCGAACACGTCACCATCAATACCGGCACAGAGGCCGGTGGCATGATGACGAAAGTCGGCGATAATTGTCTGCTGATGGTCGGTGCCCATGTGGCCCATGACTGCATTCTCGGCAACAATGTTATTTTGGTCAACAACGCCACGCTGGCTGGCCACGCTGTGATTGGCGATCATGCCATTCTGGGCGGCTTGAGTGCTGTCCACCAGTTTGTGCGCATTGGCGAGCATGCCTTTATCGGCGGCATGTCAGGTGTCGAGCATGATGTTATTCCGTATGGCTCGGTCATTGGCAACCGCGCGCGGTTGGGCGGCCTAAATTTGGTTGGCCTGCGCCGCCGCGATATCGAAAAGTCGGACATCCATGCGTTACGCAACGCTTATGCAGCGCTTTTTGTCGAGGATGAAGGCTCATTCAAGGAGCGCGTTGATCAGGTGTCGGATAGCTATCCCGACAGCCAGTTGGTGCGCAATATGATCGAATTTATTCGTGCAGGCAAAGGTCGGCGGATTTGCACACCGCGCTAACCCAACATGGATAAGTGAGGCCGCCACAATGAAAATTGGACTCATTTGCGGCGGCGGACGTCTGCCCAAAGACACGGCCCACGCCTTGCTGGCCAAAAACACAGAATTTACCGTCATTCGCCTGGCAGGCGAGGCCGATACTGATCTTGAGATTTCGGCAAATATAGGCTCAGAAACCATTGGCTGGGGCCAGGTTGGCCGTTTTTTTGATATTCTCAAAGCTGAGAACTGTACCCATGTTCTGGCCGCTGGCGGCGTTACCAAAAGGCCGGACTTCACCGCCATAAAAATGGATTTTGGCGGATTAAAAATGATCCCCGAAATTTTGCGTTCCGTGCTTGGCGGCGATGATCAAGTGCTGTCCAATGTCGCGCAAATGTTTGAAAAGCGCGGATTTACCGTCATCGGTGTTTTGGACGCTGCACCGGATTTATCCTGCCCGCAGGGCCTGCTGGTCGGCAGCACGCCAAATGACGACACATCCACTGATATAAAACTTGCCTGCAAGGCTGCAATCTCCGCTGGCATTTTGGATATGGGGCAGGGTGCTGTCGCCGCCCATGGCCGGGTTATCGCGATGGAAGGCCCCGAGGGCACACAAAACATGCTGGGCCGTGTCGCTGACATTAAAAATACCAAACGTGCCCGTTGGAAAAAAGGCCAGGGTGTGCTGGTCAAACTGCCAAAGCCCAATCAGGATATGCGCTTTGACGTGCCTGTCATTGGGCCGGATACTGTCACACAGGCCAAGCAGGCCGGTTTAGCGGGCATTGCGGTTGCCGCTGGCCAGGTGCTGTTGCTGGACAAGGCATTGCTGTTGGAAACCGCCGCGCGCGAAAATATCTTTATCCAAGGCATCTCTGCTGTCGAGATGGGCGCTTAACGATGTCGGGAAACGCTCAAAAACCACTTCGGATTGCGATTGTTGCGGGCGAGCATTCGGGTGATCAACTGGGCGCAGAGTTGATTCGCGCGCTCAAACATAAAACCGATAAGAGCATAGAATTGATCGGTGTCGGCGGCCATTTGATGGAGGCTGAAGGCCTTAAAAGCCTGTTTCCATTGGCGGATATTGCGGTGATGGGCTTTAGCGCGGTCGTTGCGCGTCTGCCGAAAATCATTCGCCTTGCCTATAAGCTGATCGATCACATCGTTCGCGCAAAGCCAGATATTCTGATCATCATTGATAGCCCGGATTTTACCCATCCGGTCGCCAAACGCGTGCGGCGCAAGCTGCCGGACCTGCCTATCATAGATTATGTGTCGCCCAGCGTGTGGGCGTGGCGCTCTGGCCGGGCCAAGAAGATGAACGCCTATGTCGATCATGTTCTGGCGATTTTGCCCTTTGAACCCGATGCCTATATCCGCCTTGCAGGCCCCAAATGCACCTATGTCGGCCATCCGTTGGTCAACAAGATTGAGCGCGCCAAGCAGGCCTTGGTCGCAACAGATGGCGGCGGCGGAAAGCCTTTGCATCTGCTGGTTATGCCGGGTAGCCGCAACAGCGAAGTTTCGAGGCTGCTGGAACCCTTTGGGCAAACCGTTGCTCAACTAAAACAATCCATACCTGACTTAAAAGTGGACATTCCCGCAGTTCCACATTTGCTGGAGCGCTTGAAAAGTGAAACCGCCGATTGGGCGGTTAAGACCAATATCGTTGTTGGCGAGGCTGAGAAGTTTGCAACTTTTGAGCGCGCAGACGCCGCGCTTGTTGCATCGGGCACCGCCACCCTGGAATTGGCGCTGTGGGGCGTTCCCATGGCTGTTGGCTACAAGCTGGACCCTATCGCCCGCAGGCTTAAATGGCTTGGTGAGGTGGATTCCATCGTGTTGCCAAATTTGGTTTTGGGCAAAAATGTTGTCCCTGAATTCATCGACGAAGATTGCACCGCAGAACAGCTGACGAACGCGGTGTTGCCCCTGTTACAGGCTGGCTCTGAGAAGACAGTGCAATTGGACGGTTTTGCTGCACTGCAAACCTTATGCTCCGTAGCACCCAAACAACCGGCGGAGCTTGCCGCTGAGCTGGTTTGCGAACATTTGCCCAAATAATCTCTCTGATATTCTTGTCAGAAAGGACCTGAATCAAAAAGGGCTACTCGATTAGGAGCAGCCCTTTTGTATTTTTAGTAACGGCTTAGCGCTGGGCTAGCGGTACAAAGTCCCGTTTTGCTTCGCCAGTGTAAAGCTGACGAGGACGGCCAATACGCTGGCTGGGGTCTTCGATCATCTCTTTCCACTGCGCGATCCAGCCCACTGTTCTGGCCAGTGCAAACAGCACGGTGAACATGGATGGCGGGAAGCCAAGGGCGCGCAAAGTGATACCGGAATAGAAATCGATATTTGGATACAGTTTCTTCTCGATGAAATAATCATCGGTCAGGGCAATCTGCTCCAGCTCAAGGGCAACTTCCAGCATTGGATCGTCTTTGATACCTAATTCATTGAGCACTTCATGACAGGTCTTCTGCATGATTTTGGCGCGTGGATCGTAGTTTTTATAAACCCGGTGTCCAAAGCCCATCAAACGGAATGGGTCTGATTTGTCTTTCGCACGTGCAACATATTCTGGGATTTTGTCCACAGTGCCAATTTCGGCAAGCATGTTGAGCGCGGCTTCATTGGCGCCGCCATGGGCAGGGCCCCAAAGGCAGGCAATGCCAGCTGCAATACAGGCAAACGGGTTTGCGCCCGATGAGCCGGCAAGACGCACAGTTGATGTGGATGCATTTTGCTCATGATCGGCATGAAGAATGAAAATACGATCCATCGCCCGCGCAAGAACAGGATTGGCGGTATAATCTTCGGCAGGAACCGCAAAACACATGCGCAGGAAATTGGAGGAATAATCCAGGCTGTTCAACGGATAAACAAAGGGCTGACCAATGTGATATTTATAGGCCATCGCTGCGATTGTTGGCATTTTCGCAATCATCCGAAGAGATGCGATCATACGCTGATGCGGATCAGAAATATCTGTGCTGTCATGATAAAATGCAGACAGAGCGCCGACAACACCGCACATAACGGCCATTGGATGGGCATCACGSCGRAAWCCRGWRWASARMCGKGTCATCTGYTCGTGRATCATGGTGTGATAGGTCACACGGCCATCGAAATCTTTTTTCTGRGCAGCTGTTGGCAGCTCTCCGTAGAGCAGCAAATAGCATGTTTCCAGAAAATCGCCTTGCTCGGCAAGTTGATCAATCGGGTAGCCGCGGTGCAACAAAACGCCTTCATCACCATCGATAAAGGTAATGTTGGATTGGCAAGAAGCTGTTGAGGTGAAGCCAGGATCATAGGTGAACGCGCCTGATTGCTTGTAAAGCGATGAGATATCTACAACGTCCGGGCCAATCGTGCCGCTGTTAACCGGAAAGTCGTAGCTTTTGTTATCAAGCGTCAGTTTTGCTGTTTTATCACTCATAGGCATCCCCTTTTATGCAAGCCCAGAACTTCGGGCGCATTCGGTGTGTGGGTGCAAACGAAAGCGACAGCATGGTGTAGGTACACTGTGATCGTAGGCACTCAATGATCAATAACTGTCGGAAAGACAGATGACTCAGACATCACGTCTTCCCAACTTCGAGAGAAGATACGCTATCAACTACATGATTTGCTGCAATGCCGCAAGAAGTGGCATCTACTACAATTTATCAATAGACTGAATACCTTAAGAAACAGCGGCCTGGATACGCTTGATGGACTCGGCTTTTCCAAGCACCAATAGCACGTCATAAATACCAGGTGACATGTGACTACCCGTTAAGGCCGCGCGCAGAGGTTGGGCAACCTTTCCAAGTTTCAGTTCCTGAGACTCGGCGAATTGCTTGACCGCAATTTCAAGTGGTTCTTCGGCCCATTCGCACTTGTCCAGCTCGGCAAGCAGGCCGGTCAAAATGGCGCGGCCGGCTTCATTCAGTAATTTYAGCGCTTTTTCGGTGTAATCGAACGGYAATTCGGCAACGATGAATTCTGCGCTTTCAACCAGTTGAACAATGGTTTTGGCGCGCTCTTTYAGGCCGGGCATGGCCTGCATCAATTGGGCTTTRTGCTCATCGYTCAAGGATTTGCCAAACGGAGATGRYGTTTCCAGCTCKGGCAAAATGCGCTCAATCGCGGCGATAAGGCGGCTATCGGTYGCGTTGCGAATGTAGATGCCGTTGAGRTTTTYCAGCTTRTTGAAATCRAACCGCGCGGCAGATTTGCCRATACCGTCAAAATCAAACCATTCAATCATTTSMTCKKYKSDVAWSAYYTCATCATCGCCRTGSGMCCASCCMARGCGMACMARRTARTTRCGCARYGCWKCWGGCARATANCCCARSKSSYSWWWRNGCTTCAGCRCCMARTGCGCCRTGRCGTTTRGAMAGTTTWGCGCCATCWGCRCCATGAATMAGCGGRATATGCGCCATMWCYGGCWCRTCCCAKYTCAWRGCKTTGTAAATYWRSRCCTGMCKYGCWGCATTGGTMAKGTGRTCRTCRCCRCGWATAAYRTGRGTRACASCCATATCRTGATCATCGACCACCACGGCCAGCATATAGGTTGGCGAGCCATCGCTGCGCAGCAGGATGAAATCATCCAGATCGGCATTGGGGAATTTGATTTGGCCGGTCACCAAATCCTGGACAATGGTTTCGCCGGTTTGCTCGGCTTTGATGCGCACAACGGGATTAACACCCTCTGGTGCATCCGATGCGTTACGRTCGCGCCAGGTGCCATCATATTTGGGCGCTCGGTTTTCAGCRCGSGCTTTGTCGCGCATTTCGGTCAGYTCTTCAGGCGAGGTGTAGCAATAATAGGCTTTGCCTGCGGCSARCAACTCRTCGACCACTTCYTTRTGGCGSGCYTGRCGGGAGAATTGCGAAATGGCTTCGCCGTCCCAGTCGATGCCCAGCCATTCAAGGCCGTCCATCAGCGCAGAAACGGCTTCCGGCGTGGAGCGCACCCGGTCGGTGTCTTCGATGCGCAGCAGCATTTTGCCGCCCTTGGCTTTGGCRTAWAGCCAATTGAAAAGCGCAGTTCGGGCGCCGCCAATRTGCAGAAAACCTGTTGGGGAGGGGGCAAAGCGGGTTACAACCTTGGATGACATGTGATCTAATGTTTCTTCTATTRCGTGTATTGATTTATCTATTAGGCGCTCATGTAGCATGGGCGCGTTTATGTTTGAACCACAGTTTTGAACAAATGAATTGCGACTATGAGCAGGGCACAGGACAATAACGGCCCCATAGAGGCGGGTTTACAGGCTGAAACCGGGCGATTAACCGCCACGATCAGCTCTAATCAACCGCTGTTTTTGGGGCGCATTAATCTGCCCCAACGCGGTTCTTTGGCGCTGTCATCAGCATTAGCGTCTGTTTCTGGCGCTTTGCAAAACGCGGTTGGTCAAGAGCTTGGCTCACGCGATGCTTTTGCATGGTTTCCGGTATTGGCAGCCTTGGGTGTGCTGATCTATTACGCTTTGCCGGTAGAACCGAGCCTGCTGGCGTTTTTAATGCTGTCGCTGGCGGTTGCCTTACTGGCTGTTGCCCTGCGCAATAAACACGGCTCACTGTTGCTGGCCACGGGTCTTTTGGCACTGATTGGCGGCATTACACTGGCTGCATGGCAAACTCACCGCGTGGATACCACCTTGCTCAAAGCTGCGGGAACCTATCAGCTCCTCGGCACTGTATCACGCGTACAAAGAGGCGAAAAACGCACACGGGTGGATCTGCAATCCATCGAGCTGCTGGATGCCAGCCATCAGCAATCTCTGGGCGCTTTGCAGCTTAGTGGCTATAACAAGCACATTATCGACATCCGCATTGGTGACCGGGTGATGGTGCGTGCACGGCTAGAACCTTTTAGCGGCCCGATCATCCCCGGCGGCTATGATTTTCGCCGCGCGGGCTATTTCAAAGGCTTTTCCGCGCGCGGTTATATTCTTGGCTCCATCTACCCGGATTTCGATCCATTGGCAGCCGCCAAGCCCATGAGTTTTGCGTTACAGTTATCCACGCTGCGGCAAAACATTGCCGATCGCATCGTACAAATCATACCGGGTCAAAGCGGTGCTCTGGCGGCGGCTTTGTTGGTGGGTGATCGTAGCCGCATCAACGACGCCACCAAGGAAGCGCTGCGCGGGGCAGGCCTTGCGCATATATTGGCGATTTCTGGGCTGCATATGGCGCTGGTGACGTCGCTGATCTTTGGCTTTATCCGGCTTGTTTTCGCGTTTAGCCCGTATTTGGTCTCGCGCTATAACGCCAAGAAAATCGCGGCGGTTTTTGCGCTGGTTAGCGCTCTGGCTTATCTGGGGCTTTCCGGTTCTGCCGTATCCGCGCAGCGCGCGTTTGTTATGGCGGCGATCTTTCTGATTGCGATTTTGTGCGACAGGCCCGCCATCACTCAACGAAACCTTTCTATCGCGGCGTGCCTGATCATCTTTTTGAACCCCAATGCGGTGCTTAGCCCCGGATTTCAGATGTCGTTTATGGCCAGTGTTGGGCTGGTCGCGGTATTCAGAAAAGGCGGGCTGGTTCAAACTTTTGGTGCCTCAAACCACAGCCTGCCTCGCAAGGCTTTTGCCGGGTTGGCCAGCATCGCGCTGACATCGATTGTCGCTGGGGCCGCGACGGCACCCTTTGCGATCTACCATTTTTATCAAACGGCGGCGTTTGGACTGCTCGGCAACCTTGTCGCCATGCCGGTTGTTGCGCTGCTCATTATGCCTGCTGGCGTTGTGGCCATGCTGCTGCTGCCGCTGGGGCTGGCCGCTGCGCCCTTGCTAATTATGGAATATGGGCTGTCATTGGTGGTGTCCGTGTCCGGTTGGGTGTCATCGCTGGATGGCGCGATGCTGCGCGTTGGCATGCAAAGCGGTATGGTTATCACGCTGCTGGCCCTATCCATTTTGCTGCTGTGCCTGCTGCGCACCCGCCTAAAATATGTTTTGGCCAGTGCGGCGGTAACCATCGCCATAGTTTTGTCCAGCGCGAACACCCAACAACCAATCATCCTGATCGCACCCAATGCCCAAATGGTCGCAATAAATGAGGATGGAGAGCTAAAAATCCTCGCCCGTGGCAAGAACAAATTTGTCTCGCGAATTTGGCTGGGCGCGCTGGCTGACCGACGGGAATTAACTCAGGTGTTTGAAACTTCAAAAGCGGCCAGCACATGTACCAAAGCGGCCTGCATTAGCGAATTGAACAGGGGTCAAAACCCACCCATAACAATCATCCAGATCAAACGCGTCGAATTCTTCGAAGAAGCCTGTCGAAACGCAGAAAGCGTAATACTCATTAGCAAGCGTGATCTGCCCGAACAATGCCCCGATACCACCCAAAACCCGCTGATTATCGACAGGTCGTCCCTGCAAAACACTGGCTCAATCGCCTTTTTTCCTCTGGAAACCAACACAGAGCCATTCGAGAACGACTTGGCAAAACACGCCGCCACATATGGCTTCCAAATCCAAACTGCGCACCCCAAAATCAAGCGACCCTGGAATTGATTTTTTGAAACGGTTCGTTTTGCCCAGCTACGTGCTTGTTCGTTACACAGTGGATCAATCATGGATGTGGTTATTTAAACCGTTGCAAATAGGATGGTTTTGCGGACTAAGCTGCCAAAGTATCGATTTAGCACGTACGCCATGATGGTATATTATTAGGCAAATGAAGATTCGGAGGCCATCAGTGTTTCTAAGACAAATTAACTGGTTCAAGAAACAGAATTGGAGAGAGCTTATTGCCGGAGCTAGTTCTATTCTTTTCGGTGTACTTACCTTCATATTGCTAATTATGGATCGGTCAGCGAGTGCAGCTGTGTCCGCAGCGATGACAGGTGCTAGCGTCTTTGCGCTTATATTGCCCATTGTTGATACAATCGAGGCGTTTGGGCTTAAAGCCAAACTTGTTAGACAGATTGATGAAGGGGAGCAACTCTTGGTTAAACTTAGAGAAACTGTTTCCGTTCTTGCAAAACCCATTTTTTCAAGCAGCATTTGGCAACAGATGGGATGGCATTCCAATTGAATTGCAAAGAGAAAGTTTGAACGAAGTCGTTACGATGCTTCAGGCGATAGAGGTTTCGCAAGATGCTATCGATGAAACACGTGCCCCTGTACCAGCCATGCAATCCTGGGACTTCTTCCTAATATTCGCGCACACCATTCGTTTTTTGATATACGAAAAGCAGAAAAAAGTTGAAAATGACTGGCAAAAAGAAAACAAGAACGAGCCCATACATATGGATGATCCAAACTATCAGTCATATATGGAAAAGAATAGGATCTTGAACGATTGCCTGCCGAATAATAACCTCCCTCCTCTTAGTAAATTAAGGGATGTTCGCGCTCTCACTGATGCCGCGATTGCTTCTGCCAACGTTAATAAAACGGATGAAAAAATGCTCCGCATTGTTGCAGAGGAAGTGATCAAACATGCTCAAGAGTGCTGGAAAGATGGCTTCATTACACGTAGAGGACAGGCTTACCTAAGCAATTACGCATCAGATCAAGGAAGTAGGTTTTCTGAATTAAAGGCATCAAATTCTGACTGGGATGTCTCATGTTTTGAGCAACCAAAATTATCTGATTAGTTGCAGTTAGGTAAATGATCTCCATGTTTTCCGCCGGAATGGTTCAATTCGACAACTCCCATTGCGAGATTAAGAATATGTCAGCGTTGGGGGGGGCGGAGCTATTATTTGCTCGTGGCTACGTTATTCAATTTACTTATGAAGGTTTTTCGCAACAGCTTTCCACATCCATTGAATTCAACCACTTAAGCGCTGCAAAACGTTGTCCCAAAACCCTTGAATACGGATAGCAAAGACGTGACATGACTGTTACCCGATAAATGCTAGAATGCTGCCAAAGCATTCAATAAAAAAATCTGGAATTTTGATGACACCCGATCTGACCCTCATAACCGTTGTTTTCGCTGGCCTGGTTTCTTTTATCTCGCCCTGCGTGCTGCCTCTGGTACCGCCCTATCTTTGCTATCTCGCTGGTGTCTCTCTGGATCAATTGACTGACGTGGATATGTCGCGTGAGCGCTCCTTGCAGGTGGTACTGTCTTCCATTGCTTTCGTTGCCGGGTTCACCACTGTTTTCGTGCTTTTGGGCGCTGTAGCCTCGGTCTTTGGGCAGTTCGTGGCGCGCCATGCCGCGACGATGAGTATTATCGCAGGTGTCGCTATCATCATTATGGGTCTGCATTTTCTCGGTGTATTTCGTATTGCGTTGTTGTTTCGTGAGGCGCGTATTCAGGTTAAAACTGTGCAGCCGGGCTATTTGGGTGGCTATGTTATGGGGCTGGCTTTTGCTTTTGGCTGGACACCATGTATCGGGCCGGTTTTGGCGGCGATTCTTGCGGTGGCAGGCACCGAAGATACTGTGGCGCAGGGCGCTGGGCTTTTGGCGGCTTATTCTTTGGGGCTTGGTATTCCGTTTATTACGGCGGCGTTTTTCGCCAAACCATTTATCAAATGGATGGCGGGCTTTAAACAGCACATGCAAAAGGTAGAGCGGGTGATGGGCGCGTTACTCGTCATCACCGGTTTTTTGTTTTTGACCAATCAGATGTCTGTGTTTTCGTTCTGGATGCTTGAGATGTTTCCCGGACTTGGGTCCATTGGTTAGTGTTTTGGGTCGATTGGTTAACGCCTGAACAGTGATTTGGGCAGGGTTGCCAAAACCATTCCGCCCAAAATCAACACAATGCCAGCGAAGTGGAACGGGGCCAAAACCTCGCCCAAAAACGTAACCGCCAGAAAAATGCCATAGGGCGGGGCCAGATACAGGAACACGCCGGTAATCGATGCGCCCAGCACCTTTGTGCCGTATTGATGCGCCGTAAATGGCAAAATCGATGACAACACCACCATTGCCAAAATGCCCATCCAGGTGTTCAAATCTGTCGGGAATGCCGCCACAACAACGGTTTCGGCAATGGCGAAAGGCAGCAGCGCAATAGCGCCCGCAAAGGCGATAACTGATAGCAACGGCATAGTGGGTATCTTGTTAAAGTGCTCTTTTCGCAGCAAAAACGAGTAAAATGCCCACGCGGTGGCGCAGATAACAAACAGGATATCGCCGGGATTAAACTGCAAGCTGAGCAGCACATCCAGATCGCCCTGAAACACAATCACCGCCACGCCGATAATGGCCAGCGGAATGCCAATAATCTCGCGAATGCCAATGCTGCGCCCGCGAAAAGCCCATTCCAACAGAATGATGATGACCGAAGACGATGTGTAAATCAGCGCGCCATTGGAGGCGGTGGTGTATTTAAGCGCGAGATAAACCAGCGCGCCGCAAATCCACATGCCCAGAAAGCCAAGCAGCAAAAGCTCTTTCCAATAGGTGCGAAAATCGCCCAAATGACGCCTGAATGCAGGAAGGCAAAGAGCCAGCAATATGAGGCCCGTTAACGCCCAGCGAATGAAGGCGAGTTGAAACGGCTCAATATGGGCAATAATCGCGCGKCCAAAAATCATGTTTGAGCTGAAAAACAGCGGCATGACCATCAGAACGAGATAGGCTTTAAGGTGGGAAGGGTCTTTTTGCGTGGACGCAGAGGTATAAGAAGATGTCATTGGCGTTTGCTATCGGAGTTGCCGCYACAAGGCAATCMGCAATCAMGCGCAATTTGGCGCACTAGGCTTTTGGGGTTTGGCTTTGGCCTATTCGATGGACAGCAATGCCTGGCCAATTTGCGAATCAGTTGGTGTCATGCCAGTGCCTGGCATTTTCAGCGGAAACGGCTGAGTGTAGGATTTACCGACTTGTTGCAAGTTCGCATTACCATTTGAATTCAAAGGCTTATTGATAGGTCTTGGCATGGATTGTGAAGGMGAAACYTGCTGCATTATAGGCGTGGARGGTATGCTGGCGGTGATCAAACCTAAATCACTCTCCAGGGCATCAAGACGAGATGCCAAAACCCTGTTTCGGCGCTCTAACTGYTGCACGGAGTTTCGCAGAGCGACTGATTCTTCGCGGTATCTATCAGTCGTTTGCACCAGTGTATTGCGCGCTGTTGGTTCAGCTACAGCTATTCTTGCAGGTTGGCTGCGCACTTTGGCCCAGTCGTTTTCGAGCAGCCAGAAAGACCCGGCCAGCGCGGTTACCGCTGAAAGACCCCATACGGACAATAATGTGATCTGAAATCCCGACAGCTTGGCCAATGCCATTCTCCATGGTTAATAACATGGTAAAAATACAGCAAATTAGATTTATAAATACTTAATTTTATCCGTTTTGCACAATACTCGCTTTGTGGTTTTGATCATGCTAACCAAACTCATCATAAATCTGTTGGAATGAAGCTGGAGCTGTTGGTGAGCACTGATATTATTGTCTTGGCGGCGGGTGAGGGAACGCGGATGCGCTCTGCTACCCCAAAGGTTCTGCATCACATTGCCGGGCGTGCCATGCTTGGGCATGTGCTGGCCACGGTGGCGCAAATCGGCACCAAGCGTGTTGCCGTCGTTGTGGGGCCAAAGGCTGTTGCTGTGGAGGCTTATCTGGCCAAAACTGCGCCTAATGTGCAGCTTTATGTGCAGGAACAACGACTGGGTACAGGTCACGCTGTGATGGCGGCTAAGCCTTTCTATTCACAAGAGAACAACGCCTGTCTGGTGCTTTATGGCGACACGCCTTTGATCAGCAAGGAAACGCTTGGCCAGATGGAAACGCTGCTGGCCGGTGAGGCCGATGTGGTGGTGCTTGGTTTTGAGCCGGATGACCCACATGGCTATGGCCGTTTGTTGCTGAAGGGTGATGAGCTGATTGCCATTCGCGAGGAAAAAGATGCGAGCGATCAAGAGCGCAAAGTTGGCTTGTGCAATGCTGGCGCGATGGGCTTTGGTCCGGGTATTCTCGGTAAGTTGCTGGAAAAGCTGGGCAATGACAACTCTCAGGGCGAATACTACCTGACAGATTGCGTGGAGCTCGCGCATCAAAGTGGATTGTCGGTGCAAGTGGTAACCGGCAGCAATGCCGATGCGGCTGGCGTTAACAGCAAAGCGCAATTGGCCGGTGTCGAGGCAATGTTTCAGGCCCGGATGCGGCAACAAATGCTGGATGCTGGCGTGACATTGCAAGCGCCAGAAACCGTGTTTTTCTCGTTTGATACCAAGATTGAAGCTGATGTTGTGGTGGAACCCAATGTAGTTTTTGCCCCCGGTGTGCAGGTGCAAACTGGCGCGATCATTCGGGCGTTCTCGCATCTTGAGGGCGCGCTTGTGGGTGCCAATGCGATGATCGGTCCCTATGCGCGGCTTCGCCCGGGAACAGATTTAGCGGAGAATACCAAGGTTGGTAATTTCGTCGAAATCAAAGCCTCCCGAATTGAAAAGGGAAGCAAGATCAATCATTTGAGCTATATTGGCGATAGTCAAATAGGCGTTGGCGTTAATGTCGGTGCGGGAACTGTTACCTGTAATTACGATGGTTTTTTGAAGCACAAGACCGTTATTGGCGATGGCGTTTTTGTCGGCTCAGGCAGCTTGTTGGTGGCCCCGCTGAATTTGGGCGATGATGCTTATGTCGCCACGGGATCAGTGATCACGCAGGATGTGCCTTCAGGCTCATTGGCGTTTGGCCGCGCGCGCCAAACCAACAAGGATGGACGCGGCGCGGCGCTTAAAGCCGCTTTGAAGGCGAAGAAAGARGCCAACAAGAARYCCTARYGCTRGTTGYYTAGATGAGATCGRYCCCRTGGGGCAGTGATGCTTCCAGCAACCAGTGAAATGTACTTTCCGCRTAGGTGGCAAAAGCATAGAGGCTAAAGGCGTCTTTGCCGGTTCTGTGCACCAGAACGGGCATGTGGTGTACGGCGCTTTGGGCGACATGGCCCACCGGAAAATTGCTGAGATGAAAATCTATCGCCATGCCGGTGGACAGAATACGCTCCACAGCACTTCCAGACAATTTTAGATGAACGCGCGCGCCTGATARATCGGTAACCGAGCCGGTTTTGGCGGGCATGGCTTTGGCAAGCTTATCGGCAAAGTCATAATCATCGCACGCGATCAGAAARCGSTKTGCGCCSAAGGGCAGGATYGTCRTTGCRCCCTTTRTTTCCGCCATTGTGGGTATGGCGGGAAGCTTGGTTATGCCMAGYTTCCTCAAAACAGTCATGGCTGGCTTGGTGGTGTCTGGAAACAGGGAAAGCTGCACCAGRCACAATGCTGTTGCGCGYTCTATCTCGATGCCRKTRGCAYCTTCGCKGCCATGATGGCCGGGGTTCCATACCTTGTCCAAGGGGCAATTCATAAGATCMRTCAAAGTGYTAGCCATGCATCCGYTCTCCTTCTTTGTCGAAGAAGCAGGGGTCCACGACCTCCACTGCGAAGTGMRYCCCTTTRAGRGGRTATGTTGCGAACATTTGTTGGCCAATCATGCTTTTGCCGCCGCTGAGAAGCGCCAGCGCAACRTRTTTTTCTAGTGCCGGGCTGTAGGCGCAGGAGGTCACGTGACCAAGGCTGAGGCCCGGTTGTTCCTTATCTTCGCMGCGCACCAGATGGCARCCAATTTTGATCGACTCTCCATTTTTGGAGATCAGCCCCACCATTTGCTGGCGGTGAGGATCGATATAGCCCTCGCGGTCCACCATTGCTGCGCCGATATAGTTGGACTTTTTGCGCGATACCATGCCGCCAAGGCCAACCATTTCGCCGGTGGTGCGCCCGTTAAGCTCCGCGCCAACCACATGGCCTTTCTCAATGCGCAATGTGTTGAGGGCCTCCATACCGTAAGTGACGAGATCGAGATTCTCCCCAGCGCTCTGCAACTCATTCCATAATGACAGGCCGAACCGGGTTTGGCTGTAAACCTCAAAAGCCAGCTCGCCAGAAAACGACAGACGACAAATCATCACTGGAATACCAGCCTTTGTGGTGCCGTGGCGAATGGCCATAAATGGGAAAGAATCATTGGAAAAGTCAACGTCTGTCACAGTTTTTGACAAGAGATCGCGAACCTTTGGGCCTGCAATAGCCGCGCCAGACCATTGATCTGTGACGGAGGTGACATGGACTTTCAAATCGGGCCAATGCAGCGCGAGATAAGTTTCCAAAAGCTCCATCACATCACCAGCTTTGGCGGTGGTCGTGGTCATCAGATAGTCGGTCTCTGTGAGACGCCAGGTGGTGCCATCATCAAACACAATGCCATCTTCGCGCAGCATCAGGCCGTAGCGCGCTTTGCCAACAGGCAGTTTTGCAAAGCCGTTGCTGTAGATGTGGTTGAGGAACTCTGCGGCGTCTGGCCCTTGAACGGCAATCTTTCCCAGCGTGGAAACATCAATAATACCAATGGCTTCTCTTGTTTTACGGGCTTCTCGAATCGTGGCAATCTCCATCGTTTCACCGCTTTCACGGTAAATGCGCGGGCGTTTCCATAGGCCCACATCCATCATATCTGCCGAAAATGATTGCGCAAATCTTGCCGGCACGCATTCCTGTCAGGGGCAATCCACAGTCAGCTATGATGCCGGTGAATGGC
>NVXB01000039.1 GCA_002746425.1 Hyphomicrobiales bacterium
GCGCTCTCCCCGTGCACCCCTCAAGCCGATGGCGTAGATCAGGCATTGAGCCCGATCATACCATTTAAACATATCGCTGTTTAATCTCTCGCAAACATTTGGCAGTTTGCATTGCCAGTGATTATCCAGGACCGCGAACTTGATTGGCGAATTGCATAGAGTGAAAGCAATTCACCATTTTGATATCCTGTACGATGCTTTTTAAGCTGGGTGCTTTCGACCCAAAGTGGAGTTATGAAACGCAAGTTCCTAGTGACTTTCATCCTAACACAAGTTACATACACTTTATGTGTTACTGTGGTCAAAATACGGGTAATTTTCCGCCTGCAAGGGCTACATATTGCGGAACAGGTAGGATGCGGAATCTTTGGAGCCAGCGTTTTCGAGCAAATTTATGAGGAACTTGGCGACTGAACCCAAAGAAGCCTACAAACACCTAGGTCCTGAAAATGGACAAGTGTTCATAGGTTTGGTCGCGGATTTCAGGGCAGCCCTCTTCGCAGGCGACGTACCTAGTGACCCGATGTCCGTGAGAAGGGAAGGCAATCGATTTGAACTTGAATGGTTCGTTGCCTCTGGTTGCTCTGTGAAAACCGTGGTAGCCGCTAAGGGCAACTCAGATGATGCTTGGAAAGATGCTCATCGAATTCGGTTAGAGTGCGTAACACATGGAAAGGAGATTTTGGCTTGATGTTTGAACCAAATTGGGCCTCCCCACCGGGTGATACCATTTCCCGACTTGCCGCAGCTAGCAATCTCTCTACCCATGAACTGGCCGAGCGCATCGGGTTTGAAGAGGATGTGTTTGCCGGAATCATGGAAGGCAGTATCCAAATATGCGATGAAATCGCTGAAGCCCTTTCAGAAGAGCTTGGCGCCTCGTGTCAGTTTTGGATAAACCGGTACGACCAATTCCTTGCTGATAAAGCACGGCTTGAGGCTTCGCTACCTGCTGCGTGTCTTTCGACATGGGGGCAAACATTTCCAGTTCGATCGCTACGTGAATTGGGCTGGTTGCCGAAACGCTCGCGTGGTGAACAGCTGTCGGAAGATATCTTGAATTTCTTTGGGTGCGATAGTATTCGGGATTGGAATGTGAGATATTCTGCAGGGATAGGTCAAGTGGCTTTCCGCACATCGTTTGCCTTTGAAGCCGACGAAATGGCCACTTTGGCATGGCTACGTGTTGGCGAGGCACAATGTGAAGGGATTCCCCTTCAAAAATTCTCTGCTACCACTTTTCGAGAGTGCCTGTCTGCGCTGAAAAGACTCTGTGCATACAAGCACCCCAATGTTTTTTTCCCAAAACTTCAAAAGGCGTGTGCTGAACTAGGTGTTGGACTGGTTAGTTCCAAGGCTCCAAAGGGCTGCAGAGCGAGCGGGGCTACGTGGACAAACACGAGTGGAAATCCAATTATCATGTTGAGTTTTCGCTATTTGAGCGAAGACCATTTTTGGTTCACATTCTTTCACGAAGCTGCACACGTGATTCTACACGGCACTGACCATATCTCAGTGGACGGGACAGATCCCTCGCCTTTTGGCGGATCTCAGTGCGAAGATGAAGCGGATGGTTTTGCTCAAGACGCTCTGATTTCGGCTGAACTGAGGGACGAAATGTTGAATGCTGCTCCCACACGTTCGCATGCCCGAAGAATGGCCCGGCAGGCAGGTGTAACACCGGGCATCGTGGTAGGGCAGCTACAAAAATTTGGGGTTATACAGCGGCACCAATTCAATGACCTCAAGCGCCGATACAATTGGCAAGGTGACACTTTGATACCTAGACTTAATCAACCTCGGAAAAAGACATAGTTTTCAGGGCTCTTTTGCCAATTGCAGAGGCTATCTTCGATCACCTGCTTGCCAACGTTGAGAACTTCATCGAGAGCGTCGACACGTGGCTCTAACACTTTGCCTGTGATTGCATGTTTTCGGTCGCCAAAGAAGAGTAACTTAGCACCATCCAATGGCCCAGACGCGCCATTCAAATAGACACTGCCCGGTACGATTGGTGCGAGCTCCAACTTACCTAGCATTGTAAGAAAATCAAACCTTCCAAGCCGCCCCCCGCCAAATCTAGATATACCCATCATAGATAGGTATAGTTCATGGAAAGCGGCTCGCGGCTCTTGCCCAACCTTCTCATGTGTTGCCACTATTCTCTCGCGGAAACCACCAAATTTGGTTTGCCAGTCGTAAAATGTACGAAAAGTTTTCGCAATCGCTTCCGGCTTCTTGCTTTCGAATTTTCGATGGTTTGAGAACCTTCCGGATACGTCAAGGCTAGCAAGATTGTTCTTATTTGCTATCAACATATTCTCGAAGGCTTGCGGAGAATCTCTATAGGCTGCAAACGCCCATTTCGGTCCAACGTCAAATGAGCCATACACGTTTGCTGACAACTTCCATCCATCTAACGCATGCTTGCCGAAATGAGTAAGGATGAAAGTTAACCACACTGCTTCGTCGAACTCTCTTTTCCTGCTGAGATAGATCGCTCCTCTTAATGGGTCAAAAATACTGGAGTGTGGATCACATCGAGCTGGGTCTACTTTCCGCATCAGCAAAGCGTTTATGTATGAAATACGACGAAGGCTCGATACAATTTGTTGCGCCCAGCATTGCTTTTGAGCCGCCGTTGCTATGCCTGGGAGTGGGCCAAACTCATGCTCAATCCTTTCGATTTTCGCAAGGATGTCTATAAGTTCATCTCTATGGATACCGGCCATGCTCAAACTCCCTTATCAGTGTTTTCGAACAGGTCGCGGACAGTGGGTAGTTTTTTTTCCAGCCTGCCTAAAATATAAATCCCATACACGGGGGATATCCTATTTTTTATCTCAACTATCCTGCGCAACTGCGGTCGTTCAACGCTCCGACCATTAGCTTGTTTGTCCAATTCCTTAAATATTTTGTGAATTCTAAAAAGTTCAATCAAATCTGACCAATACTGGTCCAATTCCATCGAGTTCTGATATTCCACATCACCAAGCCTTATCGCTTTCTCAGCCTTCTTTACAATGTTGATGCTCCGCCAAGGGTTACCCGATGGCATTTCAGGCATTGGAACAAAATCATGCAGACCTTCATCAAAATAAGCCTGTGCCTTTGTTGCTGAGTTGTTCGTGGGTAAATTTTTCGTAGCAATGCGGTCATGATAGAGATGCAAGCTCGTCACGGAATGGGTATATGTTCCAAGTCCGACCTCAAGCTCACGGGCGGCAATTTCCTGCAGCATCGTGAATGAAAAGAGGTCATGTGGCAGGCCAAGAAAAGCATCATTTGAACGCATATGGGTATGCATCAACAATTGTTTATTCCGGATTGCAAACTGAAGAGTACAGGTACAGGGCTTATCCTTATTTCTGGGTTTGTCATCAGAGTTTGCAAAAATTTGAATAACTGCATTACGTGAGCCAGGCCTCTCTTTCAAGTTATTGATAACTCGGTCCCATTGACTTTTGCCAGCTTTCATTTTTTCAGTGCCGAGGCCAAATATCCTTGGGCCATAGGCTCCATTGATCTTCACTCCATCATTTGAAAACTCGGGATAGCTCGCAATGTAGTGTTTGATGAACTCAAGACTCTCATCACCTGCTAGGTACCAAAAAAGCTCCCCCAATGGACTAAATGCTTTCGCGCGTGAAAATGATCGGCTAAGTCGGGCTCTTGGGTTTCTTAATTCAAGGAGCGCTCCGAAGATCTCAGTGCTTTTTCCTTTGCTAGACACAACTTCATTGGTGCCCCGTCGGGCAAGAAGTTTCTTAAAAACAGCGCGCATCAGGTCGTCAATACTATCTTCGCTAGCGTGAAACATATCTGATCAATTCGCCTTTTGGTTGTTCTTTGCGAAAGTTACATCCGAATACAAGAAAACATCACGAACAACAAACAATTTATACTCAGTATTTTCTCGGCCTACCCACATGCACACCGCGCGCCTTTGCAGCAGCCATGCCAGCTTTGGTGCGCTCACTGATTTGCTCACGTTCAAACTCCGCAAATACCGCCAATTGTCCAAACACCATGCGCCCAAGTGCCGTTCGGGTGTCGATACCTTGGGTGATGGCATGAAAATCAATGCCGCGTTTTTGTAGATTATCTAGCAGGGTCAAAAGATGCAGTGTTGATCGTCCAAGGCGGTCCAGCTTCCACACCATCAATGTGTCGCCTGCCTGCAATGTCGCTAATAGCTCATCAAGCCCCGCGCGTTTGGTGATTTTCCCTGATACGCCATGATCGCCGTAAATCACCTCACAACCGGCTGATTTTAGCGCATCAATCTGCAATGCCTCGCTCTGATCACGGTCAGAGACACGGATATATCCAATTTTCTTGCCGTGTCTTTTGGTCGTTTGTTTGGTCACATTCATATCAGAAACTCACTCTAATTCAGTGCGTTATGCAAGTTTGGGTGCATGCATATGCACTCTCAAAAAGGGTTCCCTTTAAGAGTGGCTGTGACAGTGAATTTGAAGAATGAATGTTTCTAATTGAATCAATGTTTTACGGAAAAATCAAGAACAAATAGGGAGCAAAATTGATAGTTTGAAAAGGGAACCCTTTTCAAATGTGATGTCGTTACAGTGCTTGCTAATTGGAAACACACCCATGGCAAAGGTCCGAATAAAATATATTGTCGTCGCTGTTCTCAGCCTTTCTTTACTTGCTCTTAGTTGGAGTTTTTTTGTAGCGTTAAGTGCATTGATAAGTGAGTTATGGAGGGGAAGACCCGCGACAGTAATAGGGCTTGCCATGATTATTATTCCTATATTTTTGGCCTTCCCAATTCACTATTTTCTGAATATCAGACGAACCAGCACAAGCGGTGTTATCCTCGTAAATAGCTTTTATGATTATGTCGGGCATGGGCTATTGAATTTAACAGCGCGATTGACCCTCACAGGGTCAATTTTTGCTGGTGTATTCATCCTGCTATTTGGATTTGATATTCGGTGATGATAATAGATATGTTAGCGTTGGCTCGTGTCAGAATTATCATCATCGGGGCCTAAATCTCCATTATTTGTTGGCGGTTGTGCTTGATCTTCATCTCTATCACTTTCATGGTCGTCGCCAGATTTACGTCCGGCAAGATAACCAGTCATAGCTGCGGTTGCACCTAAGACTCCGCGACCAGCGCCACGACCCACGCCCATCAATCCACGCCCCGTTGCTTGGCCTGCAGCTGATCCCAATCCACCAATACCGCCTGCGGCTTGCTGACCCAGAACAGCACCGCCCAAGAAGGCGGTCTGTGCGCCATGAATTGAATCTTCACGGTTATCGCCAAATGTTTGAGCCCCTGACCCAATCCAGCGCAGGATTGCGTTGGGAATGGTATCGACCATTTTAAAGCAACTCAAACCAAGCATATATGCAATGTACGCGAATATGATTGTAAACAACACGATTTCCAAACCATACATGCCATCCTCTTGAGTGACTTCCAGCAAGGGCGTAAATAAAATCTGCAACAAAAATATAGAGGCAAAGAAGATCAATGAGCTTCCAATAAGGCCAAATATGATCAGCGCTGGTCTGAGTAAAATCGCCAACAACAAATAATATCCAGTCATTGCCGCCTCTCCGGGCATGCCATCACCGTTTATTCTTAGGTGAGCCAGCGCCCATAATGGCATGGCGACAATGGCTTCAAAAATCTCCATGACCCAACCAACAACGGCAAAAAAGAAATACATGAATGGAAAAATGGGCAGTAGAAAATAGAGGATAACACCCGCGCCAAAGCCAATAAAAGCAATGGTAATGAGCATTCCGCCAATTTCAGCGGCAACCGCCCCAACGCCGCCCACAATTGGCAATCCCGAGAATATTCCTCCTGCAACCTTTGCCCCAAATCCCCAAACGGCAAGCTCATAAGCACGGGAGAGGATACTACCACCGGCAGATACCAATACTCCCATAGGATCAAGCGTGGGCTGTTTTGAAAGTGCGGTAAGTTCTTCCGGCACAAAAGTGGACGCTATAATACATTGCAGCTTTTCCATTATAGGCAGCTCTACGCCACTTTCCCTTTTGGCGGCCATACAGGATTTATCATAACTGTCTTTCAAAGCATCTGCGGTACGCGAAGCCCACGAAGGCGTAAGACCATAGGTGTTCACTAAAGATTTGGCGGCGCTGACCCTTGCATCGGCGTTTGTGTATGAATCAGTTAAATATTCCCACCATGTTGAACTCTCTGGCGTTGAGTATTTTTGTGGAATGACAACACCAGGAACGACTTTGGATCGCTGCTGATAGGCGGCTTGCATGGTGCGGTTAAGTTGCATGTACCACACGCCACTATATAGCCAGCCCTTGTCATCCATACTCGACATCAGCTCTTTCAAATCTGCGCTAACCTGATTTGTATATATATCGCTAACTGCTTTGGTCAGATCACGTGTGGAATCCTCCGCAATTTTTCGGAGCTTCGTTATTGTTTCTTGGTCTTCCAATCCACCTGTATAGGTAGCAGCAACATCCTCAACGTCATTCAGAGCTTTATCAATGATCGGCTTAATTGTTTGCAGCAGCAATCCTACTGGCATTGCACTTACCCGTGCCGCCAGCCCAAACACATTTTCTCCCATATCAACGTGTTCTTGATTGTCTGGGAAGCTTACGCTGACTGTCCCACAGCTTCTGCGGTGATGGGGCGCACTATCTGGTCCTCTCCACATATACATGAATGAATTGGATGTATCGCCGCTCATCAAAAGCTTATCCCAGCTGCCACCGCCACCAGTTAGCTCGTGATCGGTATGAGCTTTGGCGCAGACAGCAGCAATGAATGCGTTTTCAACCATGTTGTGGAGAAACAACGTTTCATTGAGTTTGACGTTATATACCGTGGCTGGTGAGTTCTTGATGACATCTCCAACGATCAACCAGACTTGTGTACCAAGCCCAGAACCCATTTTTGCCATCCAAAGGGTGATGTATTGCGCGCTATTAAGTCCGCTGCCCAAAGGCACCAACAGTCCTAAAGCAACAACCAAACGTATTGGTGCCCACAACGAATTGAACCGTGATCCAAACGGAGTGCCCGTTTTGGCAGCTTCGCCAATGACTGTAAGTATAAAATAGAGAACAATGATGACTGCGATAACCATTGTGGCCATGCTGTAAAGCTTCAACATTCCACGCATTGCGGTGTGTAATGGGTTTCCCGTTGTTCCGATAATGCCGTCACCAGAACCAAATAGACCAAGCTCAGTTCCAAAAACTTGAGATAAGAATATGTGCGCTAAATCTTGGTCTTGGTTAGGCGTTTCAAAGAAACCAGTTTGCGCCTGCGCTTCACCACCCAGCATCGCATAAAATGCGATTAGGCCTATTTGAATGACAATCATGATGATCCCAATCACGATTGCGCTAAAAATTGCAATTTGATCAACATTTCTTCTCGACCACGTTAAATTATTCGCTGCGATGGCAATCACTTGCCGCACGCCAAATCTACCAATGTTGGCAGCATTTAAGGCGGGATGCGCTTGGGGGATCAGGCGTGCAGAGCTGAAAACAAGAGCGATCAAATAAGCAAAATGGCCAAAGTGAATACCCAGCTTACGAATGCGGGGCATTATTTCGGGGGTCATTGTATAGCGAACGAATTTTCTGAGGTTTGTGGGCTGTGTAACCTCTTCACCAACTGGCTTTGGGTGTTGCTGAGTTGCGTTGTTTGGTGAAGTTTTGAAGAACATCCTTTTCGCCTTTGATAAAACAGTTTCGGCTGTGCCGATAAAATGACTAATACAATGTTAAAATATACTATAAAATGTATAAAATTTAATTAACATTGTAATTGTACTATGAAACCGCAAGAAATAAAAACAGTAATCGGTAATATCAAACAAGCAATACCAAGACAAGCTAATGGCGCAGACTTGGCACATATCTATGTATTGTTGGGAATAGAGCTTGGACTGGCGCATTTGCTGCAGTCAGAGGCTTTATCTGACTCTGAATCGCCATTGCCAGAAACCGCACCGGAACGATATCAAAAACGAGCTGATAAGCGTGAAAGGCCATGGCCGTTCATCATGCGTGTTTATGCAGATTGGCTGGGCAAGGGTCTGGCACAACATCATTTGCTGCACTTGGACAAACCGCTTTATGCAGCGCTGCATTGCTGGCTGTTAAAAAACGACAAGCCCGAAGGTTTTGATTTGCCCAGCAAGAAAGAGATCAATGATCGTGAGTTGGAACAGCTTGGTATTAAGGACGGCGCATTGCTGCCATATCCATCATATTACAAAGGTCTCAAGGATAAGCTACGCTTGTATAATGCCGCGCGTAATCGCGCGCCAAATAAAGACTAAGTCACTTTTCAATTAAGCTGGGTAAGCCGAGAGGCTCTGCCTCTTCTCTCCCCATCAAGGACAATCAACACCGACCGTGGCTCGCTTTGCTGCGCCCGCACCACTCGGTATGGATTCTCCTTGTCCCCTCCCATCTCCGCCCTCGACCGGAAGCAAGGTTGCAAATGCGCAACCCATATTCCAAAGGAGATTTAAACATGACCACTTACTACGCACAGCCCTACGACATCAGCGCGACAGGGTTTTACTTCGAAGATGCAGGAAGCTATCTGGCTAAGATTGACACCATCACCAATGACTATGGCCAGCCAGTCGAAGAATTTGAAATTCAGTTCATTGATGGCGAGAGCATTGATGAGAATTTATCCAATGCCATTGGCATGTATCAAAACACGATTTTGAATGCCATGGCGTGCATTGATGATTGGGATAGTGAGCAAAAACTCAAAGTCATTATTGCAGTGGGTGAATGCGGATATAGTTTCGATTTTAAAAGCAGTGTGCCCGAAGATTTCGAGATTGATCTCTATGCCGATATGACCCTGAACGATCTGGCTTATATCTTTGTCGATGAAGGCATGTTTGGCGATATTCCAGCCAACATTATCAACTATCTCGATTTTGATGCGATTGCCCGTGATCTTGGGTATGACTACACCGAAACAACCATCGCAGGCGTGAACTACGTCTACAGATGCCTATAGGGAGGTGGAGTATGAATAAGCGCAGCTTGCATCGACATAGGGCAAATGGAGTTGTTTGATTTCTAGAGAATATCGCAACGAACGATGTTCTCATCCGCCCAGCCCTCATATCCCATGGGGGGATAAGGTTTGTATTTCTCAGTGCCAAAGCGAAAGCGCTCGCACTCATCTTCCCAAAGCAAATACATCAGGACGTGCGAGAGAGTGTAGCCCTCGCATGGCATCTTATCATAGTGGATAACCCATTCTCCAAAGTCGAAACCATCGGCGTTCTGAGTGAGCCAATCCACATAATCCCAATAGCCTTGATGGAGATAAATRAGTGCATCAACACCAGATGYGTTTTTGTAAACRCGYGTTGCAATCTCATATTCTGAGGCGTTGGGGCTGGCGCGCAAAGAGCGCATATATGCATGATGATCCATATSAAMAGGATACCARATTTGCGCACCAGATTGCTATTTGAACATATTCCTAAAGACAGAACTCAGCGCTCATGYCYGTGATSTTTGTGACATGCATACATATGCATCTGCCAGTGAAGTTGYTCATGCTGGYCTTCGCGCTCTGCATGCRCGCCATNCTGAYAGTTCATAAGTTATGTCTGAAATGCTTTGCTTGGGTCTTCGCGCCCCAAGATTCGGACGATAAAAACGCCATCCAACACAATTCTAAAATATATTGAATGTGCTTCGAATACACTGCGTCGATATCCGACAGACACATGATCAATTGCAGGGTATCGCAAAGGTGTCTCAGCAATCTGGGATAGCCGGTCTTTCAGGTCGTCCCGATAACACTCTGCGCGCATAATCCCGAATTGTTGAATGCCATAGATCGCAATATTACGTAGGTCCGTTTCGGCTTGTTTGCTAAGTATGTACTCAGACATTCGCCTTCTCATGCTGCTTTTTCGCAGCGGCCCAAATTTGATCAACGGACAAATCGCTAATTCCGCTTTCTTCTCCCACGACGAGTGCTCGTCGCAATGCATTCAACTTGGTTTCATGTTCTTCCAAGAGGCGCAAACCTGCACGAACAACTTCGCTTGCCGAGCCATAGCGACCATCAGCAACCTGACCGCCCACAAACCCTTCAAAGTGATCTCCAAGGGTGACAGATGTATTTTTTGCCATGCTTTTTTCCTTCCATTTATACCAGTATATAATATTTATAGGTATAAATGCAAATAATACCTGAATGGAATATGGAGCGCTGGGGCAGGTAGGTTGCACGCACTTGCGCGATAAGGCTCATACATTTATTGCCCTGAAATTTTAGCGCCAATCAAATTAATATTGATCTGACTAACGCCAAATTCTGTCGCTAATTGTTGCCATCGTCCAAGAGCGCCTCTTGTTTGTTCAATGATCGTATCAATTTTGCTTTGGCTCAGTTGGGCATCCCGACCCAATTTAATCAAATGATCTGGCGTTGGCTTTTTACCTTCGCCGAGCACCATGGTGCTTTGTTCACCGCGCGGGCCAGAGGAGAATGTTAAGTCATAGGCAGGTGACAGTTTCCAATCACCCGTGTCGTTCATTAAAAAGCTGAAATTCTTTGAATGATCATCGCGATTATGTGCCAATACGTTAAAAACCGCCAAGCGGAACATCTTTTCAATCTCTCGTACATCGCGCGTAAGATGGCCTGTGAGAGCGATTAAATCTTCATAATCTAATGAAGGCGTTCGAAAATCAGAATGCAAAAGCCCGCAGGCGGTGTGCATATGGAATCGTTTGTCACTCTCGCGATCAAATCGCTTAGTTGCAAAATACCCTGCGCCGTTCTCTGCTGGAAACAAATGGGTATCGGGCATGTTAATGCCCGCCTCATGCGCCATCAGCGCATAAACGTATTCGATTGCACCAGCATCATTGCCATCTTGAGAATTGGCAAACTTAACCAGCCAGTGTTCATATCCACTCGCTAAATTGCGAGCGCCATGCGAAATTTTCTGGTGCGCTGCATCCATACTGATAAGCGCTTTTGGGCGCGCGCCTGCCGATGAGCCGTTTAGGGCAAGCAATTCTTGCAGAACATCTTCTGAATTGCCATTCAGCACCTCTTGGGATTGTGCGGCAAGCATATCCAGGTTGATGGTTTCGCCGATCTCTACAAAACCGTAATCAGGCTCAAAAACGAGCGCTCCCATTCCAAGAGCCCCTATGTGAGCCAGCCTGTCCAAGGGTGTCAGATCATTTGGCAAAATACCCTGCTTGCGCATAAAACGGTCAAATAGTAACCGCCCCCAGCCATCCGGCAGACTGTCATTAAAGACCCCAGGCAAGCCCTCGAATAGATGTCGATCAAAAGTTGATACACCAGCCTGCAATGGCAAATTGAGAGGCGAAATTTCTATATTCTGTGCGATAAATATGGCATCATATTCAAAGTAAATCTCATGTCCACGCGCCGCTAAACGGCCAACAGAGATTGTCTCCGCGCCAAAATTCAAACCAACTTTTACTTCTGTCGTGGATAAATTTCTCATTTAAGCCGCCCTCTTTGACGCGTTGGTTTGTCATTGTTCTTTAGAACATCATCAATTGAGGAGAAGGCCGTTTGTTTTGGGTTCATTGCTTGCACAACATCATCTAATCCGCCGAGGATCAGGATGATTTTTAAAAAGGATTCAAGAGAAATTGATCCTTTTTGCTCAAATTTGCGCAGAGTTGGCAAAGGCACGCCGGAGCGAGTTGCCAACCCTTCTTGAGTTAGCTCCATGGCTAGACGTCTTGCGCGAACGTTTTCCGCTAGCTTTTGTTGAGCCTTTAAGGGTGTTATAAGTGATATCATAGTATTATTATATCATGTTTTTCCGATATTGATAACACTATTATATTATTTACATAGAACTATAAACACACGAAATTTCATGGAAACATCTAACATGGATGTGCGGATAGGGTTTGGATGAGAGCATCACAAACTCGGCCCCCGATAGCGATCATGATCATGTTGCCTCTGCTGGCTTTGCATCCGTTCCACTTGATCCTTCATACGCACCGCCTGTGAAACATCGCGCGCAAGAATGCGGCGGTTTTGGTACAATCCGGCCTTTTATCACACTAACCAAATACAGCTTGATTGAAAATCCGTATTGCATTTTTACGTACAGTTATTACATTATAAATGCATGAAATTTAAATGAGTAAACTTGCATATTTGACAAAATTTTGATAGAATTAGTTATGAGCAAATTAGGTGAATTAAAAAACCATCTCCGCCAAGGGCAAGTCTATCGACGCGCGGACCTTTCATTATGGTCAAATGCAGTCGACCGACATCTGCGCTTGCTGGTAGAAGATGGAACGCTGACAAAACTATCTGGTGGTCTGTATTATTGTCCAAAGCAAACGCGTTTTGGTGCGCTTCCTGCTGAGGAAAAAAAACTGGTTAAGGCGTTCCTAAATGATCATCGGTTTTTGCTAACAACACCCAATGCCTATAATGCGCTTGGTGTCGGCACCACACAGCTTTACAATGAAACAGTGGTCTATAATCACAAGCGCCATGGTCGCTTCAAGCTTGGCAAACGTGTGTATGATTTTCGTATAAAACCACATTTTCCCAAAACGCTTTCAGAAGAGTTTTTGCTTGTCGATCTCGTTAATAATTTGGATCGGCTGGCTGAACATCGCCCAACAATGCTTGGAGGTGTGACGCGGAAAGCGAAAAATGTTGATCAGAAATCGCTGCGTCAGGCCGTACAAGAATATGGGGGAGTGAAAGCCAAGAAATTCTTTGCACCCCTTCTGACTCAAGGTAGCATAGAGCATGCGTTATGATTTTCTCCACAATCACAAAGACTTCCCTAATCTGATTCAAATCGTTGCAGATGAATATGCGATCAATCCTGTTCTGATCGAAAAGGATTATTGGATCATGCACTGCCTCTATGGATTGCAGCAGTTGGGTTTAAATTTTGAGCTTAAAGGTGGAACATCCTTGTCTAAAGGATTTGGTATTATTGATAGATTTTCAGAAGATATTGATATCCGCATTGAGCCTCCAACAACCATGGGGGTAAAAACAAACCCAAATCAACAAAAGCCTGCTCAAGTCGAGACGCGGGAAAGCTTTTATGACTGGCTAGCCAGTATGATCAAAATCAGTGGTATTAATGGTGTCGAACGCGACACGGAATTTGATGACAAACGCTATTATCGCAGCGGCGGTATCAGGCTTCAATATGATGGTACAACAGGTACTATATCAGGCCTCAAAAATGGAATCCTGCTTGAAGTTGGATTTGATGATGTATCCCCTAATTCTCCTCAAATGATTTCATCATGGGTGTATGGCTATGCAGCAGATAAGGTTGCCATTATAGACAACCGCGCCATTGATGTTGCCTGCTATCATCCGGGCTATACTTTTGTAGAAAAGTTACAGACGATTTCGACGAAATTCAGAAGGCAGCAAGAAGATGGTAATTTTCCTGCGAATTTTATGCGCCATTACTATGATGTCTATCAGCTTCTAAATGAGCCAGAGGTTTGCGCGTTCATCGGAACAAAAGAGTACGCGGCACACAAGGCAAAACGGTTCTCCAATGCGGATAATCCCATTTTAGCAAAAAACGAGGCATTCTTGTTGAATGATCCTGACACGCGTCAATTTTATGCCAAAGCCTATGCTCAATCGCATGCGTTATATTACAAAAATCAGCCTAGTTTTGATGACATCATGGCTGCAATCGTGAATGCAGTGCAAATGAACGGGATTTGATCCAGCAAAATTCCCAATAATATCTAATTTTACTGGCGGCTTCGATCTCAACAACGAACATCCTTGATACATGCAAGAAAATAACTAACGAATTTCGTGATTTCGTTAGTTACGCAAAAACATCTAACGTGGATGAGAGCATCACAAACTCGGCCCCCGATAGCGATCATGATCACGCTGCCTCTGCTGGCTTTGCATCCGTTCCACTTGATCCTTCATACGCACCGCCTGCGAAACATCGCGCGCRAGAATGCGGCGRTTTTGGGTGTGCTTGCGSCGRAGCTTTTCAAYCTYCCTTTGYAATGAYGTGCGATCYTTCATCTGCACCTTGACCAGATCATCGCGCTGYYGCTGATCACGCTTGGAGGCTTGCCATGCCTCAAGCTCATGCGTCTTTTTGATCTTGCCTGCTGCGCCAGACAGCTTTTCCCAAAGGCCGCGCARRCCGGTATTGAGTTTTRATGMWCGGRTTTTGCGTTCTTCKTGCAAGCGGTGCKYTTGGCCCTTGAGCGTTTTTGCTCGTTCAATGCGGTGAAGAGCGACCATGYCCRCGCGTSYGGCGTTTAACGGTTTCAGTTCATCGACATGCCTTTGATCCACATCATCCATATAWCSTCGGAATTTATCCGTAATCTTGYCTTTGATATSATCGCGTGTTTGYTCMACYGAGGGGAGGTGGCTTGGATCACCAAGCTTCTCTTTRACTTCCTTGGTTTTGATCCCAAKCCAYTTGGGTACAGAAAACACCTCACCATTGATATCCATGGYGACATGACCGCGCCGATCACCTTTGGCGAGGAAGTAGCCCTTTTCTTCTAGCGCGGCTTTGAAGCCTTTGACACTGTCGGAGYGCTGCCATGCYTCTGCAAAGCTTTGCTTGATCTCYCGTGGATCAAGYTTGATSCGTTTGGCTTGCTGCCATTGTGCCAAGGTGAAGTTCAGGGGTGATTTGCCGCCATCACGGCGCAGCCCGTTGGGCAAYTCCCARCCGTGATCAAGATACAARTCWCGCGCYAAATCATTCAGCTTGCGTTTGAAGTGCGGCAGATTGATYGCTGTCATGGTTTTATGGTTGATCCGAGACCACACCACRTGSGCATGGCGGCGRCCTTCCTTTTCGTGGAAGATAATCGCGCGYGGTTGCCCATCTAATCCAAGGCGCTCTTCGGCCTTGTTTGCCGCATCCAAAAAGTCTTGTTCTGAGGCAACGATATTCTTTGGCGGATTAAGGCTCAAAGAGAACATAAACTGAGTGCACTTTGTGCCTTTGGAAATGGCATGCGTTTCTGCCAGTGCACCATGCAAATCATGGGCAAGAAATCCGCGTAGTTCAAAGACGGTAATATGATCATTGTCGCGATCATTCATTAAATGAGTAGACAGATTTTTTGCGCCGCCGCGCTGTGAGCCTTTGAGAATCATCTCAGGCAACACCAGTAAAAGCGCGCGATGCACTCACAGGTGTTTCTGTAGCAATCCCAAGGGTGCGCATAAGCATGGTGCGTATGACTGCAATATCATCGCAAGCTTGGGTTAAATCTGCTTGCACCTGTTCATCAACATAGAGCGAGCCATTCTCAGCTGCGGCAGCCAGTGCTGAAAGATTCTGGCTGATTTGCCCTGCACCAAGGCAGGCCAAAATCTCTGCCAATTGCATTTTGTCTTTGCCAGGGGAGCGACCCACTTGCTTGGAACGCTGAACAGCATCTGCAAACAGGACTGATTTAATATAGGTGCTTAGCGCCATATCGCGAGATCGGCGCTCAAGTTCAGAACGTTCTTCAATTGTGAAACGAATAGAGAAAGCCGCAGTTGCAGGGGGCGGAGAGGGTTTCATGGCCTTGGCCCCCGCAAATCATTTTTTACGGGCTTGAGGCAATCATTCCAATCTTCTAAGGTCTCGAATAATTCGTTCGAAATGGTGCTGGCTGGGTGCACCAAATACATCAATAAAATCAATTAGATATGGTATTGTAACTTTTGCGCATAGCAAAAGTTTGCAGGTTTTTGCAGGACTAAAACAGCCGTTTGCGGCTGAATGGCGTACAAATCCCGTACAAGAGAAACCTGGCACTGGATATAAAAACAGCCATGAGGAGGCTTCCTCATGAGTATTCAAGCAGTTGCGTGGGCGCTAGGGTTAAAGGTTGGATCCCCGACCGGGAAAGTCTTGCTGTTATGCTTGGCAAACTATGCAAATGAAAAAGGCGAGTGTTGGCCCAACCAAAGAACCATTGCTAACGAGACTGAGCTCTCGACCAGAACAACCCGCCAATGGCTCAAACAGACAAGTTCATAAGCCGGGTCAAGCGCCATCGCTCTGATGGTACGCGAACCTCTGATATGATCACTTTGTGCTTTAATCGTGTGCACCCAGATCCTGAATATCCACCAGAGCCACAAGATCCGCCGAAGCCACCAAAGCCGCAAAACCCACCAGCGGCAGAATCTGCCGCTGGTCGTAATCCAGCGGAATCTGACGCTACTAAAAGCGGCGAGAGCTGCCTGCAAGAACGGCGAGAGATTCCGGGCATTGAATCCATCAATGATCCATTAGAAGAACCACCAGGGAATATGCAGGGTGATGGGGCTAATTTGTTTCAGGAATTTTGGGCGGCTTGGCCGCAGGATGAACGACCACGAAACAAGGGGCTTGTCGAAGCCCTCTTCCTGAAGCTTTCGCCACATGAGCGCAGACTTGCCGTTCAATATGCCAAAGCCTACCGGGCAAATCAAAAGGCAAAAGCCGCCGGTGTGCCATTTGCTGTTTTACTGCGAGAGGCTCTTGGCCTGTCGTGCAAGCGCCGCCATAAAACAGCCCCAACAGTTGATCCCAAATTGATCCGCGAGGTAAGCCGGATTGGTGTCAACATTAGTCACCTGTCGCGATGGCTAAACACCATGACTGCAGCGGGTCATTTGGCCAATATTGATGCCATTGTTGTATTGAGCCACCTGGTGGCCATTGAGCGGGCGCTAGGGCAATTGGCCTGCAAACCTGCATTGAAAACTTGAACGCTCATGTTGATCAAGTTTTTCAAAAATGGCCAAGGTGGCGGGTCTGCGCCCGTTGACTACCTCATTCAGCGCGAGGTCGTGGCTTATGATGCAAATCGCAACGCTCTTCGTGATGACAATGGCAAAATTCTGCTGGCCAGGCGTGAACCATTGCCGGAAGTCTTGCGCGGTAATGTGGAGCGAATGCGCCAGTTGATTGATAGCTGCGCGCATCAATGGACCTACCGCGCTGGCGTGCTCTCATTTGCAATAGAGGATGCGCCAACGCCAAGGCAGCAGCAATGCGTCATGGATGAGTTTGAGCAACTGGCCTTTGCAGGGCTTGCGTTGGATCAGCGTGACATATTGTGGGTTCGCCATACGCATGAGGCCCGCGTTGAATTGCACTTCCTGACACCTAGAATGGTATTATCGAGCGGGCTTAGCTTGAATATCGCGCCGCCTGGATATCAAAAATCCTATGACGCATTGCGCGACAGTCTGAACAAGAAATTTGGATGGTGCGATCCCCAAGCGCCCGAGCGAGCAAGAGAGGTAAAAAGCCCTCTTGAAAGTATAAACCACGGTATGTTTCGGGAACAAATTCATGACTGGGTTTTGAGCAGAATTGAAACGGGAGAAATAACCAATCGGCCAGAAATTGTCGATGCGCTTAAAGCGCTTGGCCTGCAGGTTCCACGTGCAGGCAAGGCATATATAACCATTTGCAATTCGGAGACTGGAAAGCGGTGGCGTTTGAAAGGCGAGATATTTGATGAAAATTGGACGAGAGCGAATACCGTTGAGCGAGCGTTTGAAACAGAGCGTCACCAACCAAGCCAATCAGGCAGCCGTCTTGATGCAATTGACCAGCAAACGCTTCGAGACAGCTTGCATAAAATCATTGAAACGCGCGCACGCTACAATCGAAAAAGATATGGAGATGATGTGCCGCTCGATCCATCACCGCCAAGTGACGTTGCTCAATCAAATAGATCAGAACAACAACCTGATGGAGAGAGCAACCAGGCAGGGGGTTTGGGTGTTGATGATTGGAATGATTGTTTTTACAGGCATGAGCCTATTCCTGATTTGGCTGGTTTCGACAGAGCTGGTGAAGACAGCACAGCAAAACGAATTTCAAGAAGCGGGGATGGAAGTTTATCAAAGCAACGAGCAAACACTGTATTTTTGGGATCAGGAAAGACTCACTTTGATGACGTGCACGATCAATCAAATATCAAGGCCCTGCCTGAGCAAGGTCACTGGGCAATAGCGAGTGGATATGATGAGACAACAGGAAACCAACCAACTCACCCCCTTGGAAAGAGAATTGCTGCATTACGTCGAAAAGTTGACACTTACCTGCGAGGAGCAAAATCAACAAGCGAGGGCCTTTATGCAAGGCGAAATAAGAACCTTGAGCGAAAGGATCACGCAGTTGGAACGTGGGTTGGAAGCTTTATCGAAAACACAATACGAACTCGCAGAATCCTGGCAATCATTGTCAAAATAATTTGCAGGGAGAGTAGAAAAGAACTGGAAGATCCCAGCCCAGATATCTCACTGCCTTAGCGAAGGTATAGTATCGTTTTCAGCCAATTAAGTTTGGAGCATATCGGCAATATGCAATTCAAGAGCCTTTGATATCTTGGCAATGTTATCGATGGAAATATTTCGCTCAGCGCGCTCTACACCGCTAAGGTAGGACTGAGACATGCCTGTTCTGATAGCCAGTTCTTCCTGGCTGATATTCAACTCAGCTCTTCTGATCCTTATGCTGCGTGCAAAGGCTTGGCGGTGTTCGTATTGGGCATGTTTTTCCATGCCCAAGAATGGACATTTGGCTTTACAGAAACCACGTCTGTTGATATATAAAATATACAATTAAATATATATTTTATGTGTATTTTTGTATTTTATATTTCTTTTTAAACAAATGAATTTGGAGAAAACAATGAACTCCACATTGCTGTTTTATTCGCTGATTGCCTTTATCATTCTCATAGTTGCGGCAATTGGGGAGCACAAACTCAAAAAATATGAATTTATGAACACGACTGAAGGAGGCGTTTTGCAGTTTGACAGCTACTTTAAATCCTGGTGGCACGGCGCAAAGGGGCGTTTGTTATACGCCATTCAGGGGATATCAGTGATAGTCGCCACTGTGCTGTTGGTGCTTGCAGGTGTTGTTAAATAGGGTTCGTAAATTGGAATGCGAATTTAGCCTTTTACAACACAAATTATTTCAAATCTCATTCAAACGGAGGTTTCAATTATGCCATTGATCGTGCGCGTATATCTAAATGAAACTCATATTGCTGACGCAACAGCCGTCAATCTGTCAGACCTGAAAGATGTTAGTGACTACGCCGTCTGGACCCTGGAAACAGCAGAGCCCAATCTCGGCATCAAGACATCTGAAGTTGCGGGTAAAGTTATAGGGCATAACCGAAAACAATCCGTTTGGGCTTTGGTGGAAAAGATGGCTGCAATTGGAAAAAACAAAGGCTGAAATGCAAGGGGTACTTTAACGAGTGACCATGTTTGCTGGGATGGAAAGATGTCGTAAATATTTCGAGCATGATGGGTATTTACTGAAACCGCCAAGCAGCTCCTTTCGCGAAACGAGTGCCGGCCGATAGGGCCGCATATCGCTGCAAGCAGTCTCTGACACAATTAGTAATTAATGCCAGCGCGCTTGAGGGTAACCTAATTACTCATTCAGTGGGCGGCTGTTTCTGGACAGTATGGCTGCCGACATAGGCAACACACAGACATTCAGCAGGTGTTGAAACTAGTTGCAGCGGCCAAGGAGAGGGCTAATTCTGGTCGGTGTTTTCAAAAAAGTGAAACGGCTTTCATGCGATGTACCAACTAAAGCCTGCATTGGGTGGAAAGCGGAAATTGGCTCAATAAGTGCAGCGATATCGAATGCACTAGTTAGCGGACATTCAAACCCGCTATAGACCACCTTACAGCAACGCATCAAAAGGGGCGGGCGGATTAAATCGGAAACACTGGGCGGATGTGTCCGGAATGCGCAGGCCTGAAAGTACAAATATCATTCGGGCATATTTACGATAGCGACCCCTGGGATGGTATCCTGTGCCAAGTCAACTAAATGCGCATGATGTGTGAATAAGATGGCCTGCCCGTTTTCCCCTATTTCGGCGCAGAGCTTCAGGGCGGCGCGCGCGCGCGTATCATCGAAAGTTTCCATTATGTCATCGAGGATCATAGGAAGCGGGCCGGGGTCTCGGGCGAAGCTGCGATATCCAGCCAGCCGGAGTGCAAAGTACAACTGCCCCATTGTACCCGTCGACATTTGTTCAACCGGAACATTGTTGCCACTGGATTGAACCCCAACAAGCTTTTCTCCGTCGGTCTGGCTCCAGACTTTTACGCCCGCCCAGGCTGGCGCGGTCATGGTAACAAAGGCGCTTTCAACATCACATAGCATGTCACTGCGCCGTTCAGATGCAAGCCGACGTAGCGCTCCACGCGCCGCTAAGGCCCCAAGGCGTGCAACCACTGCCTGACGTGCTTGGCTGCGAAGCTCTTCGCGYAGTGTCGCTTGCTCAGTSAKAAGGCTACTACCATCTKCGGCCTCAAAGGCTTCKCGGTAGAGACGTTCAGCTTYGCGTTGYRCATCKCGAGCGTTGTCGCGCTCTAYTTGGGYATCCTTCAATAGCTGYTCCAACTCAGCGGCGCGCGTGGCATGYGGYAGGAGATCCAATTCCTCGGTRAAGAKGGCATSATCTATTCCGCTRCGGGCTTGTTGCCTTTCATCACCCGCTGCTYYTAAATTTWTTCGKATGTGRTCRCGCTCAGCCAACTTAGCCACACGATCGCGAGGTTGAAGATCTTGCGCCATYTGCCCGTCAAAAACGTTCCTTAGCGCCCCTTGCGCAATTAAAAGCTCCTGTTCTGAACTWCGCTTTAGCTTCGTAGTTTCATCCTGATCGTTCACAGCGGCATTCCGTATTCTGTCGGCCTCCTTTGATGCTGATACGCGAGTACGAGCCATATCGATAATTTGAATAGGATCTGCAAGGGTCTCGTCTTCRGAAACATCCATGACCCGGGCAAGACGCAGTGCACCRTTRTTTAGGGATGTAATYGCCGTTTCCATGGCCTCAATCCGTGTAGAGAGTTCCTKATATTCGCTRYAAACCTGTTCGAGTTTACGCAGYTTTGGCAAAGCCGCWYGAAGCTCCTYGGCTGTGTAATTCGCYAAGGGTAATGATGCCGTTAGCTGGTCAAGGTTTCTTTGCGCCGCGCTACGATCAATTTYGCATTGCTCCACTTCCCCAATYAATTCGACGAGATGTTTCTCACTAACCTCCCATTTGCCCCAAGYCGTGCGATCACGATCTTCCAACATCAATARGCGTTGTGCCTGTGCGCCTAATTCTCCCTGTTCTGGATCAATGCAAAGGCTCTTTGCCGCTTCAGACAGCACCGCATACGCAGCCTTATTTTGGGTGCGGCGGTTGTTAAAAGCTTCCAGAGCGTTAGAACAGGTCGCATCGACTTCGGCAGTGGCAATAAGCACTTGATATCTAGCACTGAATGCAGTGGGGCCTGTATCTAAAGCCAGCCCCAACGAGACTGCAAGTTTCGAGCAACGGTCTGACAAATCGGTGTGTTGTAATTTTAGGTCACTCTGATGTTTCAGTGCGCTTTCATGTTGCGCCTCAACTTTGCTTAGCTGGCTTTTAGCCGCGGTCAAATGTTGCCGTGCTTCGGACCCAATTAAGTAATTTGCACGTGAACCATCATCGGCATACATTGCTTCCTCAAATTGATCCGCTGTCTGTTTTGAAAGGTTTCCGCGGTGGTTTTGCCAAGATAAATCGCGCTGGCGGCGTGATTCGTCTGTCGTGCTCAGGGCAACGGTTTCAGGTGCGGCCTCTTGTGCAGAAACATCCGCACGCGCTTCTCCTAATTCTAGGGTGTTCGCATCAAGCTTCTCAGCAGCAGATTTGAGATTGGCAGTCAATTCCGCCCAGCTTCGAGCAACTTCAGCGAGCGTTTCTGGTGCAGGTAGTCCTGAATTTATCAGATCTTTCCATGTGTCTGGCAAGCCGACACTCGCATTCGTCAAGCGCGCTTGCGCATTATCATGCTCGGTTTCCAACGTGGAAAACTCTGCCACAGCTGACCAAGCGTCAAATGCAGAGCGAAGCACGGTAAGGTCCTTGGGCTTCGAGAGCGCAATGCCTCGTTGTGCTCGAGCCATTTTCACTTGTGCCAACGCCGATTTTTCCAAATTTTGGGCGTTCTGAAGTTTCTCTATTGCACTAGACAACTTCTCTAGTGTGTCGACCTCTAAAACAACTGATGATGCATCTGTTTTTGGGATTTGAAGGTTTTCTAAAATATTATTTATTTGGTTGGTCAGGTCCTGTTGCTTTTCAAGGCGGCGCTCCATATCTGCTTTTGCAGTGATCGCACGCCCCATGAGCGGCGCTCCATCTATGCTTAGCTGATCCACCCTTTCCAGCTGGGTTACCATTTGTGCGGTCAGTTCATCGACTGGGTTATCTTCTATAATTTGGTCTTGCTTCTCAACCGTATCTGCTAGTTCTGCAATGTGTTTCTTTTGCGCAGAAATTTTTTCGACAAGGCCTGCCACCTGCTCTGGTGCATCGGAGGGTAGCTCTGGTCCATCAGGGAAATCTGTTAGTGAATCTTGGAGCTTCTGTATCCGA
This sequence comes from Hyphomicrobiales bacterium, assembly GCA_002746425.1. Taxonomy (GTDB): domain Bacteria; phylum Pseudomonadota; class Alphaproteobacteria; order Rhizobiales. The sequence continues at coordinate 22,486 of NVXB01000039.1, forward strand.
ATGTTTAGATCGTAAACAATCTGCGCACTCTTGTATGCGGCTTGTCTTTGACGTGCTAACCCGAGATCGGCCTCGGCCTCATTAAAGGCCGATGTGGCGCGAGCCCGCTCACTATGTAGATTACGCTCGCGATCTGATGTTAAGCTTGTAACGCGTAATTCATCGCGGATCTCCTTGAGGCGTTCTTTACCATTTTTCAAAATGGTGTCTCTACCGCCCTTTTTATGAAACTTGTCGGCGCGCTTAGAAAGCGCATCCAGCATTTCCGCCATGCCGGTTAGGCCCGAAATTCCTGCGTGTAAAAGCTGCCCTAGATCACCTTGCGCGGCTGCAATCTGTTCCCCACCTTCGCGCAATCCCTTCTCATCAAGAGAGAACCTTTCCTGATATGTTTCCTTTGTCATGCCGTGTAACGCGCTCGAAAGAATGGCTTCGTTCACAGGCCGGCCTTCCGTATCCAAAAGAGATTGGGATTTTTTGCTATTTCGACGAAAGGTAATTGCGCCGCTCTCGGGGATATCCAGTTCCGCCCCGATCAACAGGTCACTCCTATTAAAGCGGAAGGCGTATGGGTGCGCGCCAGCCTTGAAACCAAAGAGGAATTCCAAAAAACCGTTAAAGGTTATGGACTTACCCGCCTCGTTCGGTCCAAAAACAACTGTCAGGTCAGGCGTATCGCCCACGGGTTTAGGAAAGATGATTTCGGCATTTTCAAAACGGCCATAGCGAATAAGGTCAAGGCGGTTAATCCTCATGACGAACTTCCGGAATTTAGAGCTAACGAGACTTCATTGATAGCTTCCTTAAGAAGTTCGTCTAACGCCTCCGCCCCAAGCTCATTGGCAATCTCGGATGGTAGAACAGACTGCAATTCTTCCAGTACGTGGAGCGCCGCTTGCTGAAAGCCGTCTTCGGCCAATTCATCATACATCAGGCGGACGAGCTCATCTGTTTGCCCATCCGCTGTACCTTGCGGCGGGGCCGATTTAACCTTGTCGAGGAATACGCCATCAATGTTCTCAAGAACCTCTTCGGCAAGTTCTGCCACCCATTCTGTGTTGTATCGATCCGAGGTGACATGCAAGCGAACCGCAGTATCGCGGCCCTCGGCTTTTTCAGCCACCAAAACCTCACGCAAGTTACGCAAGACCTCTTGTTGATCCGTGCATGATTGCAAATCCAATGCGCATTCGGCAAACCCAAGTTGCCCAATAAGGCGGCGTTCGGTTTTTGGTGCGCCATCCCCAAGGGTTACCATAGTGATAGATCCGCCCCTACGTTCGCCGAAATGACGAGGTTGCGGGATACCAGGCATCACGACCAAAACGCCCCCGTCGGCTTCTTCGAAAGGGGCGTGAATGTGCCCAAGGCACCAAAGGTCATAGCCATGCGCCATCAGATCCCCTGCGGGACAAGGAGCATAGGGATCATGGCCTTGCGCACCGTCAAGCGATGTATGCATGAGCCCGATATTATGCTTTCCAGCCACAGGCAACGGATAATCAGGTAAGAAACTTTTCGCCACATGGGCCTTATCAAATGAAAGCCCGTGAAAGGCGGTATTTCCGATTTCAACCGTCGGAAAACCTTTATGAAGAAGGTGGATATTAGAGCCTAAATCACCATGTGCTTTGTGATCAAGAAGTGCGTCGTGATTGCCACGTATCAACACCGTCGGCACACCAACTTCGGATGCACGTGAAAGCTGCGAAATCAGAAACGCCCGAGACCTTAAATCTGGATGCGCATTGTCAAAAACATCCCCAGCCAGCACCAAGGCGTCAACCTGTTCCTCGATCGCAAGATCAACAATCCTTGTAAAAGTGTCGCGGCTAGCCTGTTTCAGCCGTTGGCCAAGATCCGGGTTGCGCAATGCTATGGACCGGATGGGGGACCCGAGGTGGAGGTCTGCGGTGTGAAGTATACGTACCATTAAGTTCCTATGAGCTCCCGATAACCTAATTCTAGGCAGAAATTGCTTCCGTAGTTGCTTTGTAATGAATTGGCGCTACGTGTTCTATCAACTCCAGAAGGTTTGCGATGTTATTCTTGGTTTCCGCGACAAGAGCTGGGTCGATGCCTGAGAACGTCGGGTGCGACATATCATTGGCGAACTTTAAAAGTGCTGTTTTCTTGGAAGGTTCAAAACCGTTGGTGTTTAAGTTTTCTAGCTTTTTGTACAAGCTGCCACCTGTCGAGTGCTGCTCCAAAAAAGCTTCGAGTACTTTCCTGATCATGTTCGGTATAGGATAAGCTGTAGCAATTTCACCATCAGACTTAAATGCAGCCAATTCCTTAATTAGGTATGCAAACTCATTTTTGTGCTGGAGCAAAACTTTATCAAGTGGCTTTATTTCTGCCTCCCGACTGGTTGCCCCAGTCATTGCGCAATGTAGCATCCAATACGTCGATTTTCCATTTTGCGCAGGTTTTGGAATGTGTTGAAACCAGTTCAGCAGGAGCTTAAGGAAATCAAAATTATGTGTAAATAAGAAAACTTGCTTAGCATCCTTCACTGCATTTTTAAGGTAAGCGAATGCTTGATAAACTGAGCTGGAATCTAGGCTAGAAATTGGATCGTCGATGACCACGATCCCTTCTGCAAGGTCGAAATCTTGATCGGTTAATTCAACAACAAAATACAGAAAAGTAATCGCTGTTTTTTCACCTTCGCTCAGTCGCTTGGCAGCGCGTCCAAAGCGTGTAATCCGATATCCATCACCTTCAGGTTCAAACTTCAGGTCATCCCGACCCAGAAACGATGCCAATTTTTTAGAAAGTTCAGTAGCCGCTTGACGTGAATTAGAGATTTTGGCGCGGTTATCTTTGATCAAAGTTTTCAGTGGAGCTATGCCTAACTTTCCGGTTTTGAGGTCACCGTTTTTACATTCTTCTATTTCAGTCTTAACCAAAGCAATCTCGGCATCGGCATCCTTCACATCTTGATCAACGGTGCTCAAATAATGTGTTTCGATCTTTTTGAAATTATTTTTTTTACGCGTTTCAAAATTATCCGTTTCAGAGTTATGACGCTGAATAACATCATTTAGTTTTGAGATGATTTCGTTCCAGAGTTTCCCTGTGAAACTCGTCGCCACTGACGTGTAGCTTTCAGTGCGGCGTGTTAATTTCTCTTTGAGAGTTTTGGTCAATTCCTGCAAGACAGCAATAACCTTTAATTGCTGTTCCTTTAGTACCTCAATTTGACTTTTGTGCTCTGGCTGCAATTCTGTATAAAATAGCTTGTTATCAAGGCCGTGTACCCTCTTGATTTCATCGGCAAGCCTCTCGGTATATGCAATCGCACCCTCAATCTCTTTTTTAAGCAGATTATCTGAATCGTTAAAATGCGCAGCCAGCTCTTCTTTTCGTGGTTCGGGAATTTCTTGTTGGCAATACTCGCAGGCCTTACCATCGTTTTCTGTATGAATATGAAAGCCTTGTTCAACCCATCTTGCGATCTGTGGATTTGTCGTTAGCCGCTCAATCGCAATTGATGTAGCACTCTTTAATGTTATCTTTTGTACGTTATCACAGTGGTCTTGAAGCGCGGTAAAAAATGACCGATCTTTACCGTTCAAGTCGATACTTGGGGATAGGTATTTGGCGTGCTTGTCCATCGCAGACTGATTCATTTCACTCGAAGCTGCGGCGAGTTCTTTTAAATCTAGTGAAGTCAAAACAGACGTTTTGTCGTAGGCACTTTCGGCATTTTTCTTAGTGTATGTTCGAATTGTTGCCCCAGTGGTTGCTTTAGAAATTTCCTTGGCGATGTCAGTAAATATCTTCCCTCTATTTTTTTCCTTCTTGCTGAGCTCGGCATCCTTTTCAGAGAGCTTAGTCTCCAAAGCAGAGAGCTTTTTTTCGTCAATCTTTACCGTATCAGAAAGAGATTTATTCTCTGAACCCAGAACAAATATTGGGTTCAACGTTCCTTCGATCTCTCCAATATTGTCTTCTACATATTCTGCATTGAAAACTCGAATTTTTCGGGTGTATGGCTTGCCCTGCACAAATTCGCCGTCCTCGGTTCTAATTTTATACTTAAGATCAGGGAACCCATCGGCTTTTCCCTCATTTAAATCCGCAAAGAAGCGAGATAACGTCGTTTTTCCAGAACCATTCATGCCATAAATTAAATTGAACCGCTGGAAAGGATCCATATCCTGAGGCTTTTTATAGTTTGCGAAAACACCTAGGTTTTCTATTTTTTCAAAATGCTGGATCATTTTATTTAATTTTTTTAACTTACCATACTAATTAGGAGGATCTAATACGCAGCACTCTAGATAAAACCTTAGTATATACTATAACTACTCAATAGTATCCTTATTTAACTCACTCACAAAAGCAAATCCCGCATTTTGAACCCCAGAGAAAGGCCCCGCACCCCGCGAATAGGCCGATCACACTAATTTAGCATGTTGATACATTCTGATCTGAAGGTGCCAATTATTCGCTCGTTAGTTGCGATGTTTCAGTTGTTACCTTATCGGCGGATGCCCCAATGGCTGGAAGAAGATGCGCGACAAGAATTGGTGTGAAAGTGATGTTCCTGCGTTGGTGACATGTTTTGTTTTTATTTGATGCTGTGAGCTAGACATTACAAAACTCAGTTGAACGTCTGCTTTGTGAGGCGGGTTCAACTGATCAAATATCCGCTTTGATTGGCTGGTTTGAGAATTAGCTTGATTGGCTGAATGACCGGTAAGGGCCGTTGTCGGGCACCCAATCCGAGAAATTTGCTTGAATTCAAATTTCCGCCAAGCAATCCTTGTGGATTAAAGTTCTCTGGAGATATTTATGGGTGCTGCATTAACAATTGCTATCAGAATTGCCAATTCAGCAAATGCTATCCTGCAACGTGTGAAAACCTTCGATCAGGGGGATCTGCATAACAACGAAGAATGGGATATGCGCGCTCATATTGGGATCGAGCCTATGCTGCTGGCTCTCTCAATGGAGTTGGCTTTGAAAGCTTGGTTTGTGTTCGACTACGACACACCCGAAGTCATAAGGTCTCATAACCTATCAAAATTGTTTGCAAGTTTGAAACCAGAAAGCCAAGACAAATTGGATTTCGAGTTCAGACAGTCAGTAGCCCTGCTGCATCCGAACATATTCTATATTGATTATGGAATAAAAAATGTTCTCGAGCAGCATGAAAATGCGTTTGTTGATTGGCGTTATATTTATGAAGCGGAAAACATCACGTTTGATAAAAGTGCATTCACAGCAACGCTTGAAATGCTTCTAAGTGAATTCAAGAAAAGATATCGCATTGAAGAAGTGTCGCCGATTTTGCCTTCAGAATAAGTTTTTGTTTGGTCGTTTTGAATAACTGCGCCGCAGTACAGGGCAGTGGTGTCGTACTGCAGCTATGGGGCCAGAAGGAGACTGCGACATTAAGCGTATCGATCTGCTGTTGCGCTTCTAGGCCTTGCCTGCGTTGTTGACGATGACGTTGGGCCAGGGAATGCCGGATAAGATATGAGGATGGCGAGGTTCCATTCCCGTGATGCCATTCTCGTCTCTGATCTCATCCACGATGGTCAAGGAGCGCTTACCGAAGGCCACGGAGGCTTGATCATCAGATTGGGTCAGCGCGAAGAGACCCCCCCGCAGTAGGGACGAACCTCTTGGGATGAGCTCATAATGGTCTCGCGCACCGAAGACGCTGAGCTTATCGTGCAGCAGATCCTGCAGCGTCGCCCAAAGACACCCTTCAACGGCACTACGACCGCTGGCGTCGGCAGCGAGCATTAGAAATATTTCGGGGTCATTGGCCGTAAGAAGTATCTGCCCCAAAAAGGCTTTCCTCGGCCCCGGCTGCTCGCCTTTGTACCTCCGAACGACCTCGCGAACCCCCGATGGGGAAAGGGTTTCAAAGATCTGCTCAGGGTAACGATAGGCGACTTTCAAGCCTTGTCCGTCACCAATCGTCCCGCTAGCGATGTCTAGCATAATATCCAGTAACACGCCCAGCGGTTGATTAAGAAGAGCAAGCTGCAGTTCATACTGTTTTGCCAGCTCGGGAAAGCCGACGACGAGACCACGCAGTACGTCGGGGGCGGCATTGCCAGCAGTTGCAGCAGCAAGGTGTAAGACCCCCCGCATGTGCCGCCAGGTAATGGTTTTGAGTTGTTTCTCGATAGCTACGAGGAGTTTGCGAGGATCGTCTGAACAGGGAAACAGCTGAAGCCATCGCTCCAGCACCCAAGCATCTTGTTCGCTAGTCCACTGGCGATCCTCGATTTCAGCGATTGCAGAATCGAGCCCGGACATAACGTCGGACGCCTTAACAATGATACCCCCGGCGGCCATGTGGCTGATGAGATCATAACTGCTTCTCGCTGAAAGACCGGAGATGAGCAAACGCTCGAGATCATATGATTTGTCGCCATGCGGCATGAGTATGGCAGAGCCAGCCATAGCGGCTGCGCGCTGTAAGTTCTCGGGACCTCCTTGGTCAAGGAACACCAGTACTTGGGCAAATATTGTTTCCGCCTCCACTGTCGTTGCAGTGGGGTCGATCCTTCGGAACGCACGGTTTGCGATTATAACCTCTGCATTCGGCCAGTTGCGCGTGCGGATTGGATATTGTCGGTCGTTGCGCTTGCGCCAAATCAACATGAGGCCAACGGCCGCTTCGGCACCAAAATACGGGTCCGGCAGATGATCCGTGAGCACTGTGCTGGCTTCATCGGTGCCTATCACGACCAAGGCATCGCGGTAGGCCGTTTCGTACGAGGTCTGCGCGTCTTGCATTGCGTCCTGATTCCTACGATCAGACAGGTAGGCACGGCGCGCCTCAACGTACACCTCCTGATCGCGACGCAGCATTCTATCGAGAACACCGACGTGCGAGGGATCGGGGATACAACACATGGCCCTTGCCACGTCCCCAAGATACTGGCGGTTGCTATCGGATGATAGCATCACCTCCGCCCAACCTTTAAGAGTACCTGCAACCTTACTAAGTAGCTCAGGCGATAAGCGAGGCGGCTTACGGTCGCTGTCGCGCCCGTGACGGACTATGAGATCGCAGAGCCTGCCTATATCCTCCAGCGGGATCTCCGGACCGAAGCGCGTGATCGCTGAATAAAACGAGGATGTAGGCGTGGACTCGATTGCGATTTCAAGGTCGCGCAAGGACCGTCTTTCCTCAGTGGTATTGCCGTTTTGAAGTAAGGCCTCCGCATAGCTGATAAGATACCTCCGGCACAAATCATGGGTCAGGTCCTGGCCGGCTACAAGTGCAGCTCCCTTCGCTAAGTCCGTGCCCGGCGTTGAAAGGAATTCGCGAACCGCACCAGTATCCCGCGTGATGAGTTCATTGAGGTAGCCTTTTACATGCCATGGCAGCTCTATTCCGGCCTCTATAAGGTCGACAAGAGCCACCTCAAGGAGGTTTGGCATCTCACGGGCAACATCGTAAAGGGCATTCTTTGCGGCGTTAGACTCGTAGTTGAACGTCGGATCAGCTAGAAGGCCAGCAATCTGCTGCGTGCGGTCAGCGGAGGGGGGCGAATGGATCAATCTAGTCAGGCGATGGTTCGCTGATGCGCGAACCTTGTTCTGATTCTGCTTGGAAGCTGACAGCTTCTCAAGCAGATCGGGTGCGGTCACCTCATCGAAATAACCTTTGGCGGCAACAACATCCACTAGCTCGTCCGTTGACTGACGCAGCAGCTCCTCGGCCTGGCGGCCCGCAGCGCGGAAATTTAGCGATTCAAAGACGTGGTGCCGGACCACGATGCTTGCGTCCTGCAGAACCGTGTTTATGGCGGTGTCAATGCCGGCACTACCACCATTGTCGATCAGCTCCCCTAGCAAAGTTGAACGAATTCCCTCGGGCAAGGCGGCGTAGTCACTTGCGAGCCGCTCACCCAGGACGGTCGGATCGAACCGGTAGATCACGCGCAACGACCTGAGCTGGGTCTGCTGATCCGCGCTAGTTACCATCGGCCATACAACATCGCTGAACTCTGCTCGGCCCGTAGTAATCATAAACCCGAGCCCACGATCAACCTCCCCGGTTTTATGCCACTGCTTTGCAAAGGCTTGAACGCGAACAGCGACCACTTTCCAAACCGCCAGCGAACTCCGCCGAATGACAGTCGCGGCAAAGAGGGGATCAATCTGCAGAAGAACATCAATGACTGCAGCGACAAGCTGCTCTCCCCTATTTCCATCACGGGACAATCGCTCGCAGGCGAAGAGCACAGCCTCACCCCAGTTCGGGTCGTTCAAACGGTCAATGGCAAGTGGGTGCGTCAGTGACAACGGTAGAGAAGCCTGCCGCAGCTCTTGCTCAAAATAATGGGATGCATACCATTCTTGAAACTGCTGGTGCTGAAATGAAATGTTTCCAGTGGCATCACGCTCGAGCGTATGCGTGCTGACAAGGACATCGATGACGCTCGTCGGGTTCGGCGGTATCTGAACAACGAAAGTGCTGATCAAGTCTTCGTTGACTTTGCCGACTGCCTGCTGCGCCGTGAGGCCATTCAACACCGTGTTTGCCTGAACATGAGCTTCAACGGCGAGGCCGCTTAGGTAGTGCTGTTGATTACCTAAGAGTTGGATCTGAAACGCATCGGCCTTAGTGGCATCGTTTTCGTGTTCCTCGACAAAGCGGCGTAGGACTTCCTCACGTGTTTCCGGAAGGTAGCCACCCGGAGAAACTTTTAGGAGTACCATAAGATAGAGCGGATTGTTCACCAGGTCCCGCAAACCCGCTGTTCGCCACGCACGATCAAGCACGTTTAATCCGTCGGCCCCGGCCAGGCCCTCTGCCAGTTCCTCCTGCTGGCCCTCTGAGAGCTGCAGAATCGTGAGTCTGCGTGGGTTGTCCAATGGCACTCCTACTGCTTGTCGTCGCGTACTCATAACCACGCTCAGGAGCGGATAATCTCGGCGTAGTCCTTCGAGTTCTACAATCAACCGCCGCCTGGTTGGAGCAGGCACCTCGTTCCACCCGTCGAGCAGCAGTGTCAGTCGCCCATGGTGGGCAAGGAACTTGAGGTGCTCCGTACGCACCCCCTGAAACCCGATTCGGTTGACGGCCCAAGTAAAAAGGCCGCCACTGGACTCCGCCCATTCCCTCAGAGGAACGAATACCGGCACTGTATCTGCTAGCAGCAGAGCGTCTGCAGTTTGAAGGAGCGTTGTGGTTTTTCCGGTGCCAGGGGAGGCAATCAAGACAATCTCCTGGACCGCTTGTATAAGTTCGCCAAGTCTCGTGGCAGTGAACCGGTTAGCGGTGCTTTTGGCCCCTTCTTCCAATAGGAAAAGCGCGATCAGGTGTCTTGGCCAACTGGAACCATGATGAAACCCATTGAGATGAATTCGGGCAGCAGCCTTCACCTTCAGCGTGACCGTTTCGAGGTTTTCAGCTACTGGCAAGCCCAGTGCCATCACAACCTCTCGCATCTCTTCGATTAACTCATCGCTAGGCCCGTGGACGCGGGCGTCGTCTCCAGCGCCTGAGAGCTGATCGAAGGCTCGTTGTTCAGCGCTCCGCTTCCAGTCCTCAAGCATCTTCACCGTAAAATAGGCTTTATCGTGATCGATTTGGTGGGCGTGGCTTTGGCATAACCAAAGGCCATTAGCGAAAGACCGCCGCTCTTCTGCTGTCTGCAATTTGTCGTAGCGCGGACCACCTTCCGACGCTGCCATGATGTGGGCGGCAACGCCGAGGTTCATGATTCCTGGTTCGCCCATGCGCGGACCCAACGTCGGCCTGCAGCACTCTGGGTTTGAGCACAGCCAGCCAACACGTTGCGCAAGCAGCTGTTTTGTCTTCGCGGAAAAATCGTCGCGTCCTGATTTTGCGGTGGGAATACCTTGTTTTGCTAGCGGCCCTACCATTATGCGCTGCCTGCTCCACAATGGGAGTGAGGGTCACAATAGGTGGCAAAATACGCGATATGCATGCTGCCTTAGTAGCGCACTTCAATTGCCATGCAAAGTCGCCATTATCCAATGGGCCTCCTAGGGCTGAGACACATTCAAACCCAAAAAGCATTGACCATTGCGAAGGCAATTGCTGATAGGAAGTTTCTTGACAGTTTGTCATAGCGAGCAGCAATCCGGCGAAAATCCTTTAACCAACAAAATGCAGCCTCAACCATCCAGCGATCTTTGTATCGCTTTTTATTGTTGCGGACGGGGCGGTATGCTCCTGTCGGTGGGATTTGAATCGGCCAAACATTTTCTCTCATTTACGGGTCGGCCGATGGGACACTTCGATTGTGTTGTTTAGGCCTTTGTGGGCGCGGTAGTCAGCGTCTGGGGCCAGTGTTTTAATGGGCTTGATATAGCTGCGCAATTTGCCAGCGATGACAACTCTTGGTTTGCCAAGCCGGGTGACCAATCAATGGAGAAACTGTTTTGCGGCTTTGGCATTCCGCTGCGTTTGTACAAAAATATTAAGAACGTCGCCATTTGCGTCAATTGCCCACCACAGCCAATACTTTTGTCGCAAATTGTGATCACGACTTCGTCCATGTGCGACTTGTCGTTCGGTCGCGGGCGGTCTCTACGGGTGCAACTTGTGAAATGGTGACCAAAGCGATTTATCCAGAGCCAGATTTCTTCATGGCTTACAATTACGCCCCGTTCGGCCAGCAGGTTCTTAACGTCAGTTGTACTCAGCGCGAAGCGATGGTAAGCTCAAACCGCGTAAGCAATGATCTCACGAGGATAGCGGAAGTCCTTTAGGCGTGGCATATGGTTCGGTGTTTTCATAACTTTGGTATGGTGCTGTCACGCCGTGCAAACCACTTGCAATCGATTTGTATGCATCATCATTCTAGCATCAGTGATTTAGCGGTTCCAGTGTGCTTGATTTTAATGCGGTTCGGTATGCCGATCACTTTTTTTGCGCGCTTTGTCGAAAGATCAACTGGAAGGGCTTGCCAGTTCCTGGCCTCCTGCCATCATGTCCTGCAAGATATCATGATTGACAGTTTCCTTGGTCAATGTGCCCAGGGTTTCCCCACGGTTCAACACAGTGAAACGGTCACCAACTGCCAATGCGTGGCGCACATTGTGCGTAATAAACACAATGCCAACCCCTTGGTCGCGCGCCCGGCGAACAGTGTTGAGAACATTTGCAGTCTGGCGTACGCCAAGTGCTGATGTCGGTTCATCCAAAATCAGAATTTTGGCGCCAAAATAAACCGCCCGTGCGATTGCCACAGTTTGGCGTTCACCGCCCGAAAGCGTACCGACAGCCTGATCCGGGTGGCGCAGATTGATACCCATTTTGCGCACCTCCTCGAAGCAGATTTCATCGGCCCTCGCAATATCAAATCTTGTGAACAGGCCACGACCTTTTGTTGGTTCCCGCCCCATAAAAAAGTTGCGGGTCACCGACATTAACGGGATCATTGCCAGGTCCTGATAGACGGTCGCAATGCCCGCCTCCATAGATTCTCTGGGGCTGTTGAAGTTAAGCTCTTCTCCTTGGAAAAAGATCTTGCCACGGGTCGGTTTATGAACGCCTGACATGGTTTTGATGAACGTGGATTTACCGGCTCCATTGTCGCCCAACAGGCAGTGGCACTCACCCGCCATAACATCAAACGAGACACCTGCAAGGGCAATTACATTGCCAAAATGCTTTTCAATGTTGTCCATATGAATGATTGGATTTGCATTGTCTGTATCGAGTTTTGGAGAAGTTTCAGCCATCTATCGTTCCCCCGTAACCCGTTTACGGATCATGTTATTGAACAGAACCGAAATCAAAAGCATGCCACCCATGAAGACCTGAAACCAATCCTGATCAATATTGGTGTAGGTGAGTCCGATAACCACCATACCAAAGATGATTGCACCGAAGAATGCGCCGATCGCGGAGCCATAGCCGCCCGTCAAAAGGCAACCACCAATAACCGCCGCGATGATGGCCTCGAATTCCTTTTGGAACCCTCGGCGCGCGTCGGTTGAACCTGCATCCAGGACCTGAATTATCGCCAGTAACGCAGCGCAGGCGGCGGTGAGCATGAACAGGCTGACTTTGACTTTGAACACCGGAACACCGGAATTGGACGCAGCGTTGGCATCTCCACCGGCAGCAAATATCCAATTGCCGACTGGCGTGCGCAGCAAGACATAAGTTGCAACAGCTGCAAGCATCAAAAACCAAAGAATTTCAACCGGAATACCTGTGACTTTCGGGGTGCCGTTCTTGAATGTTTCGATATAGCCATTCTCTCCCAGCCAGGCAAAAATTGCGGGAAATGCGTCGCCACTGAAGAAYGGCACCAGGAAATCACCTTTAACTGCTTCGCGAATRCCGCGAAGTTGGGTTGARCCGCCCGTTGCCATTTTCAGGCCAACCARTGACAGACCGCGCAAAATAAACAAAAACGCCARRGTCACGATAAAGGATGGCAGGCCGCTWCGGGTRACAATYTGCCCATTGATMAATCCGGTYAKGGCGGCRAACACCAAGGTGCATGGAATGGCAATCAAAAGCGGYAGGCCCAGATTRACCAAGCAAACGGCRAAGAACAGGCCTGCAAACGCGACCATCGAGCCGAGCGAYAGATCAAATTCGCCYCCGATCATCAGCATGGCCGCAGCGATTGCCAAAATACCAAGCTGGGCGGCAGGCGTCATGAAGTTCAACACGCCCGACAAAGTGAACATCGATTCGTCAGCGGTAAAGAAAAAGAAGACRGTGACCAGAACGACGCCWGCGAATGCGCCCAGTTCCGGGCGCTTTATCAGYTTGGAAAAAGAAGATTCCGCAATGAGTCTTTCATCGATGTCATCCGAATTTTTATCCGCCATCGGGTTCCTCCTTTTTAGGTCTTGGGGAGAGGGGCGATATCTTTGATATCGCCCCTCTTTATGTGCGCRTCACAGGTTCTTAGCGGATGCCTCGAGCTGAAAGCTCCACGACCTGRCCTGCTTTGTCTGCRGTGATCAAGTTTGGACCCGAGGGAACATTACCACCAGGCATCAGACCAAAATCAGCATGYAGTGCGAGGAAGTTTACAGCAAGGTAGCCTTGCAGAAACTGTTGTTGGTCAAGGGCAAAAGCTGCRTCCCCAGCAATGATTGACTCCAAAAATCCGGGCGACATATCAAAGGTGCCCATATRGATTTTGCCGTTTACGCCCATTGCCTTGAGAGCCGCAATAGTAGGTTCTCCGCTTGAAGATGCACCAAGAGACAAGATGGTATCGATGTCRYCGTTAGACGATAGAGCAGCTGTGACTTTGGCTTGAACTTCTGCAGGRTCCATGGTTACCGGTAACACACTTGTCGTGCCACCAAACCCCTTGTCAAAACCGGCGCAGCGCAAATCAAGCGCAACATTGCCAACTTCTGGGTTTACACAAAGACCACTGGTTCCCCCCATTGCTGCAAGGCGTTCACCTGCGGCAACGCCCGCATCAAACTCATCCTGGCCAACGTGTAACAATGCGCCCAGATCTTTGGAAACGTCAGAGCCGGAATTGATTGAGATAACCGGAATTCCMGCAGCAACGGCACGTCTGATTGATGGGCCAAGCGCATCAGGGTCAGGAATGGAGACAACCAATCCATCAGGTTCCTGGTTCACAGCAGCATCGATCAATTGGCTCATGGCAACCATGTCAAAGGTTTCCGGCGCGCGGTAACTTACGTTGGCACCCGTGTGCTTAGCTGCCAATTCCACACCGTTTTTGACAACGGACCAGAAGGCATCCTGAGCCTGTCCATGGGTTACGACGATAATATCTGCCGCCAAAGCTGGCGAGCTGATCGCTATCGCGGCCGTGACCAATATAGATTTAAGGGTAATTTTCATATTTTCCTCCCGTTGGTATCTTATATTCAGGAATGTCAAATTCCTGTATTCGGCTTCACCGAATTCCGGGCGCGACACCTATTGGCCTCACGCTAAATTTTTATGGCTCCGCGCTAGGTTTGTTCTCCTTGCGAGATGGCAAATTTCAATAGATTGACTGACATAGAAACTGATTCTTCCGGCGACAGCAGGTGGTCTTCATTTTCGATACTAATGACGTCGTCATAGCCAACGGCACGCAGAGCATTCACGATTGCCAACCAGTCACGATAGCTATGCCCATGTCCAAGGCCGACATAGTTCCAAGCGCGTGGCGCAACAGGTGTGACGTGTTTAGTGTCCAAAAGCCCGTCAATCGCGGCCTGTGGCTCAATGCGGGTGTCTTTGCCGTGAACATGATAAATGCACTCGCCCAAAGCATCGATCGCGGCGACGGCGTCGCCGCCCATCCAGAACAAATGGCTGGGGTCAAAATTGACACCGACTGTGGGGCCAACAGCCTCGCGCAGCCGCATGAAACTCTCTGTGTTGTAAACGACCTGTCGCCCGTGTTGTTCGATGCAAAGCTTGATGCCCTTGTTTGTGGCAACCGGAGTAAGATCGCGCCAGTAGGGCAGCACTCGTTCATTCCATTGCCAGGCCAACATATCTTCGGCTTCTGTCGGCCATGAGCTTACGATCCAGTTGGGGCATTGGTCGGTTGCATTGCCCGCAGGCAAGCCAGACATCATCACCACGCGTTCAACACCCATGAGCGAGGCCAGCTCAATTGTATCGCGCACAGCTCGATCATCCTTTGCCCCGGATGGCCCGGGATGCAATTGGTTGCCGGAACAATTCAGCGCGGAAATTTCAAGTCCGCGATCTCGCAGTTGACCGGTAAGCTGATCGCGCTCGCCTGCATCTGAAAGCAGCATCGCCACGTTCAAATGTAAACCTTGCGACCATCCTTTTGCACAAAACTCGACTGCCGAAATACCGTTTTCAGCTGCATAGTCGAGTGCTTGTTCGCGCGAGTAGCCAACCATACT
>NVXB01000040.1 GCA_002746425.1 Hyphomicrobiales bacterium
GCAAACCACTTCAAAGGTTTGATCAGCCTAAAGATGGCCATTAAGGCCCACGGCCATATTTTATTTGCAGATATGATGCGCCAATTCAGCAGCAAGGCTGATGCACGCCCCCATGCTCAGTTAAACGCAATTTGCGAGGGTTACATCGCCTTTGCGGTCAAGCACCCTGCCCTGTTCAAATTCATGTTCAACCCGCTTAGCGAAGGCCCGCTGGAGATTGATGACGTGACCCAMGCGGCAATGAATGAGGCCGCRAYKGCTTCWTATGATGTGCTGCACCARGCCTGCATCCCGTTTGAACACAGCAACGATGATGCGCTCAACACCGAAACCATGGTGTGGTCGATGGTTCATGGCTATGCCATGCTTTTCACAGTTCGCAGAATGGGCTCGCAGCCAGCGCAGACTATTCCCAAATTTGCAGATATACTGCCCGCTCTAAAGCTACGCGCAGATACGAAAGCCTGAGAGAGTTTAGGCAGCTCCAATACGCAGCAAATCATGCAAATGCAGTATGCCAACCGGGCAAYCTTGCTCGACGACAAACACCGCCGTGATGTTGGACGCGTTGAGCACTTCCAGCGCCTTGGCGGCAAGCATATCCGGTGCCACGGTTTTAGGSCTGTGGGTCATCACATCATCRACGTTAAGCGACAGCAAATCGCCATCCAAATGACGGCGCAAATCGCCATCGGTGATGATACCGGCAAGCCGTTTATCCGGTCCTTCAATGCCTAGCGCACCAAAACCTTTGGCCGTCATCTGCACAATGGCTTCTTTCATCGATGTGCCCATCGGGGCCAATGGCAAAGCCGCGCCAGAATGCATGATCTCGCGCACATAGCGCAGATTGGCACCCAGTTTACCGCCCGGATGGTAAACACCAAAATCATTGGCGCTAAAGCCGCGTGCTTCCAGTAAAGCAATGGCAAGCGCATCGCCCATTGCCATTTGCACAAGTGTTGAAATGGTCGGGGCCAGGCCGTGAGGGCAAGCCTCTTCCACGGCGGGCAAGACAAGCGGAAAATCGGCGGCCTTGGCCAGAGCACTATCGGCTTTGGAGGTAATGGCAATCAAAGGCACGTTAAAGCGCCGGGAATATTCCAGCAAATTTCTCAGCTCCGGCGTCTCCCCGGACCAAGACAGAGCAATGATCACATCTTCTCTGGTGATCATGCCTAAATCGCCGTGACTGGCTTCCGCTGGGTGAACAAAAAACGAAGGCGTGCCGGTCGAGGCCAACGTTGCCGCCAGTTTTTTGGCAACATGCCCGCTTTTACCCATACCGGTGATGATCACCCGGCCTTTGGCTCGCAACATCTGGTCAATACTGCCAGCAAGGCGCTGCGCCAGATCGCCCTCAAGCGCATCCAAAAGTGCATGCATGCCAACAACACCCTTTTCCAGGGCACCGCGGGCAGAATTGATGGCTTTAGAATGATCCACGGGTTCGATCACGAGACTCCAATCCCTAACCGGATGACCTTTGAAATTTTGGCCACCACAATAAACTCTTGCGCGGCTTCTACCACGTTTTAATGGCAGCAAAAGCTGGAATAGTATTTTCCCCTAAATTCAGTAGCGTAAGGCAATCTTAACCATAAAACCGCAAAACATAGCCATGTAAAAAGGGCATTGGGAAACCGGCCCTTGTAAAAATGGTCCCTGTAACAAGGCCTGTAACCAGGATTGTGTTTTGGCGTATTTGCCCGCCCGGTGTGTWTATTTTTTGTTTGCTGCAGCATTCTTGGTGCCGTCGCAGACTTTTGCACAGGCGCAATCCTCTTTTGAGCCAATTAATTTTGAGCTGAGGACAGAACTCAGYTCTGAACAAACCAGTGAAGTRAATGCAGGCGTCGAAACCGACCGGCCACAGAAGCCTCCACCTCAAACCGGCCTTCGACTTGGCAGCTTCAACGCAGATATTTCGCTTGAAGTCGGTTTGGCCACAGATGGCCACAGCRTGTCCAAAGACATTGGCGGCAATGTGGATATCCGCTCGCAATGGTCKCGCCATGAATTGCGGCTGCAAACCGGCCTTGAAATCAACAGCGACGAAAAACTGGATATGACCGCCTGGTCGACGGATTTAAGATTGTCCGGACGCCGCGACATTTCTCATCGAACCAATGTCACCGGCGCTTTTTCGGTAACTCACAGCGTTGCCGATGATAGCCAAGACCAAACCCAGTATAATTTTTCCGCCGGGCTTGATGTGCAACCCGGCCCGGTTAGTCTGTCACTGCGCGGTGCGCTGGATTTACAATATGTAGGCGACGCGGTTGCCGGAGAGGAATCCAGCGACAATCACAAGCAGCTCACCGTCGGGCTGCGCGCATCCTACAATCCAGATTCCATAATTTCGCCCTTTATCGACATTGAGGTGAGCCATCAAAACACAGCGCGCCTTTCCGGTTTTGACGGTGATGCACGGCGCATTCAGGCGGTTACCGGATTACGTCTGGACCGAGGTGAAAAGTTTACTGCCGAAATCGCTATGGGTATTGGCTTTATCAAAGCAGAAGACACAAGACGCAAAGAAATCCGCGCCTATTTGTGGTCGGCATCGCTGGTTTGGTCGCCCATCAGGCTCACCACCATCACCGCAACGGCAGCAGGGCGGCTTGATTTCTCTGAAACGACTGATCTGGGTAATTTAGTGATGGCCAGCGGCCTGCGCGGCACAAAAGTGAGCCTGCGCGGTGAGCGCAGCTTTAACAGCGATTTGGATGGGTTTGCCGAGATCAGTTATGATCGCAGTTCCTATGTATCGATTGACCGGGTTGACCATGATTTTCAATTCTCAGCCGGATTTACCTACAAGCTAACGCCTGATAGCCGCGTGGTTGCCCAGTTTACCCACACAGGCTCATTCAGCTCCGGCGCAAGCCAAAACATTGCCAATGAGCATGATGACACTGTCTCATTGCGCTACCAGTATTCGTATTAAAGTATTTTGACGAACGCCCAATAAGCCAATTGCCCAAACAGTAGCTATCTCAAATTATAATTCGAGGATTAGCTCAATAGCTTCGCGGAAATCGGCTTCGATGTCCGGACGGTCAAGGGCGAAAGCAACATTGGCAGCCAAAAAACCAACCTTGGAGCCACAATCAAAGGTCTGGCCATGAAACTCATGGGCGTAGAATGATTGGGTTTCCATCAATTCTACCATCGCATCGGTAATTTGAATTTCACCGCCCGCACCCGCTTCCTGACGGGATAGAATGTCAAAAACTTCGGGCTGCAAAATGTAGCGCCCATTGATAAACAGGTTTGATGGCGCGACATCTGGTTGCGGTTTTTCCACCATTTCGTTGATCTTGAACGCACTGTCGTGTCCGCCGTCAGCCGGATCACCAATGCCGACAATGCCGTAGCGGCTTGTCAGCTCTGGGGCGCATTGCTCAACCGAAACAATATTACCGCCCGTGCTTTCATACAGCTTGCACATATCGGCAAGGCACGGGTTTTTAGCCTTCATAACCATATCTGGGAGCAACAAGGCAAAAGGCTCGTTGCCAACAAGTTCCCGCGCGCACCAAACAGCATGGCCCAACCCGAGCGGAGATTGCTGACGGGTAAAACTGGTGGACCCTGGCGGCGGCAAATCGCGCCGTAATTCATCCAATGCTTCCAGCTTGCCGCGTTTTTCCAGCGTGTCTTCCAGCTCAAACTGGCGATCAAAATGATCTTCAATCACGCCTTTATTGCGCCCGGTAACGAATATAAAATGTTCAATACCGGCGGCACGGGCCTCATCAACAGCATATTGAATAACAGGACGGTCCACCACGGTCAGCATCTCTTTCGGCATAGCCTTTGTGGCCGGCAAAAACCGAGTACCCAAGCCTGCAACCGGAAAAACTGCCTTGCGAATTGGTTGTGCCATTGTGTTGCCGTACTCCTGTAGAAACTATTTACGATCAGGTGCAAACCTAACCACGATGCCACGTATCCTGATGACGTTAACACTTTGTTGGTAAGACAACGTTAACCATAAACTATACGTAACTGTGCGTGTACATGTTCTGCAACTGACAAATAGACTGTTAAAGCCCATGATCTTTTCCAGAGTTTTTACTTTTTTCTCGTCAAATTTATTTGCTGCGCTCATCGCGGCAAGCTTGTTTATGCCCGTTCAAGCCAAAGCCGATGGCTTTGATCAATGGGTGCGAGATTTTTGGCCAACGGCCCGCGCAAAAGGTGTGTCGCCAAACATCTATAACGCTGCATTTGCTGGCGTAACCATTGATAAATCCATCTTGCGCAGCGCGGGTAACCAAGCTGAATTTGTGCGCGCGATCTGGAGCTATCTCGATAGCGCAACCTCGGATAATCGGGTCAATAGTGGCCGTGAAATGCTGAGCAAGCACAAGCGCACGCTGGATGCCATTGAAGGGCGATACGGCGTTGACCGGCATATCGTCGTTGCCATTTGGGGCATGGAATCCAACTACGGTAAGGTGCTCAATAACCCCAAAATCGTAAAAAACGTGATTCGTTCCCTGGCAACTTTGGCCTATGCCGATAAGCGCCGCCGCAAATTTGGCCGCTCCCAACTGGTTGCAGCACTGCTGATTTTGGAGCGCGGCGATACAACGCCTGCTGGCCTGACCGGCTCTTGGGCCGGGGCCATGGGCCACACACAGTTTATTCCCACGACCTATCAGGCCTATGCCGTTGATTTTGATGGCGATGGCCGGCGCAACATCTGGACATCTATCCCAGATGCCCTTGGTTCCACCGCCGCCTATCTCAATAAGATGAAATGGAACACCGGTAAAACCTGGGGCTATGAGGTTCAGCTCTCCAAAAACTTCAATTTTGAGCTGGCGCATAAAAAGAGCAAGAGAACGCTTGGCGAGTGGCAGAACCTGGGCGTTAGCAGAACGCATGGTCGCAATTTCCCGCGCCCATCAGATAGTGCCCGCCTGTTTGTGCCCGCTGGCGCAAATGGCCCTGCATTTTTGCTGCTCAAGAATTTCCGCGTGATCAAGCGTTATAACAACGCCGATGCCTATGCTCTGGCTGTTGGCCATCTATCGGATCGTCTGCGCGGGGGCAATAAATTTGCCAAAAAATGGCCACGTAATTCAAAACCGCTCAACCGCAAAGATCGCAAATCGCTGCAAACCTTGTTGCGCAAAAAGGGTTTTTATAATGGCAGTATTGATGGCAAACTGGGCCCTGTGTCCCGCGCCGCCATCCGCCGTTATCAATCCCGCCTTGGCATGGTCGCCGATGGTTATGCCTCTTCATCTATTTTGAGCAAACTTCGCGGTGGTTAAAACCTGAGCATAGGTCTGCCTAAAAGCCTGTTCCTTAATTCTGCCAAGGTAACCGCTTAGGCAGGCTAAAGGTCAATCTGTTCTGGAAAGTGCAACCAAATCTCTTTCGAAGGTTTAGTCTTGTTGCTATACTCTCCATGGGCGAATGCTACAGGGCTTGCAGTACATGCAATATCACATGATTAAAAAGCGAATGCGCGTTGCGCTGTTTTGGGCTTTTGCCTGCATGATCAGCTTTGGCATTTTGGCTTTGCCAGAGGTCGTTTTTGCTGGTCCTGTGCAAAAAGCACCGCTTATAATTGATAATAATAGCCCGATTGTGCAGGTTCAAGAGCGGAAAATCTTTCGGTTTTTACGCAAGAAGAAAAAGAGCTCGAAAAAGCGCCGCAGCATATTCGATTTCAGCAAAAGATTTGGCAAGAAAAAGCCAAAGACTCAAAGGGCTAAAAAAGCCCCCGTGCGCAAGCGGGTAAAAAAAGTCGCTAAAAGCGCCCCTGCACCAGTACAGCTCGGTAAAGATCCTGATGCTCGGCATATATTGGTACTTGGCGATTACTTCGCAGCCAGTGTTGCCAAAGGTTTGAGCAAATCATTTGCGCAGGACCGCAGCGTTGCTATCGATGCCGTTACAAACGCCCCCAGCGGATTTGTGCGCTATGATACCTTTAACTGGGATGCCGAATTGACGAGAGTTCTGGCCGATCCCAACCTTGGYCGCCGCGCCGATCTTATCGTTTTGATGATGGGCGGCAATGATCGCCAGTTTTTCCGCATTCCCAAAGAGCACAATCAGTTCAACAAAGAATGGCTCAAAATGTATGAGGCCAATGTGGCTTCTTTTGCAAAACAACTGGCCGGTACTGGTCTACCGATTATCTGGGTGGGTATGCCRCCGGTGCGCGGGCCCAAAACCACAGCAACACTTGCAAGTACCAATAAGATTTTCAAACAGCAGGCTCAGRGCATTGGCGGCCGCTTTGTTGAAATCTGGAGTGATTTTGCCGATGAAAAAGGCGTCTATGTTGAAACCGGCCCGGATGTAAACGGCCAACAAGCCCAATTGCGCGCTCATGATGGCTATGGTTTTTCWGAAGCWGGCGGCGACAAGGTGACGTTTTATGTCAAGCGYCARCTCGAYCGSTTCTTTGCAGGCACGGGTGTTGTTGCTGGTACGCCCGGCAGYATGATTATTTCYGAAGATNGGCCCGKYKYKNTCGCTATCRGGCTTTGCRACCGAAGATGGCCAGAGACTGGCAGGTGGTTTGCCGCTGATTGGCCCGCCCATGAAACCGCCACCCACTTGGGAGCAGGTTTCCAACGCTTACAACACGCTGGTGCGCGGCATTGCTTTGGATGCCCCTTCTACGCGGGCCGACAATTTCGCCTGGACCGCTCCAATTATCCAATAGTTTTGGCATAAAAAACGCGCCCTGGTTTGATCAGGGCGCGTTTTAATCTGTGCTCTATATCTACACTTAGCGCGGCAGAACTGTTGAACCCATCAAATTCTTGTCGATGGCATGAGCTGCCTGACGGCCTTCACGAATGGCCCACACCACAAGCGACTGTCCGCGGCGAATATCGCCAGCGGCATAAAGCTTGTCGACATTGGTCTTGTAAGTCTTTTCATCAGCTACAATGTTACGCCGCGCATCCCGCGCCAATGCATCGCCGAGTTCCGCCTGAACACCCTCTTCGCTGGGTCCCGAGAAACCAATAGCGATGAATGCCAAATCAGCTTTGAGGAAGAACTCTTCGCCCGCGATTGGCTCACGCTTCTCATTAACCCGTACGCATTTGACGTGGGTGATTTGGCCATCTTCTTCCACAAACCCAAGGGTCGCAGCTTGAAACTCCCGCTCAGCGCCTTCTGCCTGGGAAGATGATGTGCGGAATTTTGTCGGCCAATAAGGCCAAACCGTCATCTTGTCTTCCATCTTTGGCGGAACCGGGCGGATATCCAGCTGGGTTACAGATAATGCACCCTGACGGAACGCCGTGCCGACACAATCGGACGCGGTATCGCCGCCGCCAACAACCACAATATGTTTACCACCAGCCCAGATTTCTTCTTCATTGCTAACGTCTTCGCCGCCAATGCGTTTGTTCTGCTGCACCAGATACGGCATCGCATAATGCACACCATCCAGATCCAACCCCTCAAGGCCCGGATCACGAGGGGTTTCAGCGCCGCCTGTGTGCAGAATGGCGTCATAGCCTTCCTGCATATCGGCATAGGAAAGATTGGTGCCAATCTCGGTGTTGAAATGGAAGGTCACGCCTTCGCCTTCCATCTGCTCAACGCGGCGATCAATATAGTGTTTTTCCATTTTGAAATCAGGAATACCATAGCGCAACAAGCCGCCCGCATGGGCATAACGCTCATAGACATGAACATCATGGCCCACCCGCGCCAATTGCTGGGCAGCGGCCATACCCGCCGGACCTGCACCAATAATGGCAATTTTCTTGCCGGTTTTCTCATCTGGAATTTGCGGTGTGATCAGGCCCAGCTCATAAGCTTTATCAGCCAGAGCCTGTTCAATATTCTTGATGCTAACAGGGACATCTTCTAGATTAAGCGTGCAAGCTTCCTCACAAGGCGCCGGGCAAATACGCCCGGTAAATTCTGGAAAATTGTTGGTAGAGTGCAGGTCGCGGATCGCTTCCTCCCACTTACCATTATAGACCAGATCATTCCAATCCGGGATTTGGTTGTGCACGGGGCAACCCGTTGGCCCGTGGCAGTAAGGCACACCGCAATCCATGCAGCGGGCAGCCTGACGCGCCACTTCCGGCACAGGCAAAGGAATTGAAAATTCCTTGAAATGCCTTATCCGGTCAGCCGCAGGCTGATAAGTGCGTTCGTGCCGCTCAATTTCCAGAAAACCAGTAACTTTTCCCATGAGTTTTCCTCCGCCCTATTTTCGCGGCCGGGCGCTGGTGCCCCGACGTTTTTCTTCAATTTCCATCAATGCACGGCGATAATCCACTGGCATGACTTTTACGAATTTCGGCCGGAACATTTCCCAATTATTGATAATCGTGGAAGCCCGTTTAGAGCCGGTATAATGCGCATGATTAGAAATCATAGTGAACAACCGCTCGTCATCACGGCTGGTCATATTGGATGAAACATCCACACGGCCATGATGCTCGATATCGCCGCCATGGTGATGCAGTTTCTCCATCAGATCGTCTTCTTCAGGAACCGGCTCCAGATCAACCATCGACATATTACAACGATCAGAGAACGTGCCGTCCTCATCTAGTACATA
Source organism: Hyphomicrobiales bacterium (assembly GCA_002746425.1). Classification (GTDB taxonomy): domain Bacteria; phylum Pseudomonadota; class Alphaproteobacteria; order Rhizobiales. The sequence continues at coordinate 8,570 of NVXB01000040.1, forward strand.
GGCCACACCGCCAGACATACCAGCGGCAAAATTGCGCCCGGTTGGCCCGATAACGGCAACGGCTCCGCCGGTCATATATTCGCAGCCATGGTCGCCAACGCCCTCGACAACAGCAACAGCGCCGGAGTTGCGCACGGCAAACCGCTCGCCGGCGATACCGCAGAAATAGGCTTCGCCCTCGACCGCACCGTACAGCACCGTGTTGCCGACAATCATGCTGTCAGCAGCCACAATCCGCGAGTTACTTGGCGGACGCACCACAAGGCGGCCACCACACAGGCCCTTGCCAACATAATCATTGGCATCACCTTCCAGATCAATCGAGATACCACGCGTGACAAAGGCACCAAATGATTGGCCAGCCGTACCCTTCAGCTTGATAGAAATCGTGTCTTCTGCCAGCCCTTTATGGCCATAACGCTTGGCAACTTCACCGCCCAACATCGCACCAACAGAGCGGTTGAGAGAGCGAATATCGCTCACGATTTTCACCGGTGTTTTGTTTTCAAGCGCGGGCATGGCCTCGGCAATCAACTTGCGATCCAGAACATCATCAATCGGATGGTTCTGCAATTCTGTATGGCGAATAGCTTCCAGCGGCGCGTCTGGTTTGAAAAACAACCCGCTGAAATCAAGGCCATTGGCTTTCCAATGATCCAATGCGCGCCGTTGATCGAGCAAATCAGATTGTCCAATCAACTCATCAAAAGTGCGCATGCCCATTTCAGCCATTAAACGACGAACCTCTTCTGCAACGAAGAAGAAGTAATTCACCACATGTTCTGGCGTGCCGTTGAAGCGTTTACGCAGCTCTGGGTCCTGGGTGGCAATGCCAACCGGGCACGTGTTGAGGTGGCATTTGCGCATCATCAAGCAGCCAGCGGCAATAAGCGGCGCGGTTGAAAAGCCAAATTCATCAGCGCCAAGTAGCGCGCCAATCACCACATCGCGGCCAGTTTTAAGCCCGCCATCCACCTGCAAGGCTATGCGCGAGCGCAGGCCATTAAGCACCAGTGTTTGATGGGTTTCAGCAAGGCCAATCTCCCAAGGGCTACCCGCATGCTTGATCGATGTCAGCGGAGAAGCACCAGTACCACCATCAAAACCAGAGATAGTGATATGATCGGCGCGCGCCTTGGCAACACCAGCAGCAACCGTGCCAACACCAACTTCTGACACCAGCTTTACTGAAACATCAGCGGCGGGATTGACGTTTTTGAGATCAAAAATCAGCTGTGCCAAATCTTCAATCGAGTAAATATCATGGTGCGGCGGCGGAGAAATCAAGCCAACGCCCGGCGTGGAATGGCGTACTTTTGCAATAACAGCATCCACTTTATGGCCAGGTAATTGGCCGCCCTCGCCAGGTTTTGCACCCTGTGCGACTTTGATTTGCATCATATCGGAGTTGACCAGATATTCTGTGGTCACACCAAAACGCCCGGATGCAATCTGCTTGATGGCAGAGCGCCTTGGATTAGGCGAACCATCAGGCAATGGATGGAACCGATCCGGCTGCTCACCACCCTCACCAGTGTTCGATTTACCACCAATCCGATTCATTGCGATAGCTAATGTGGAATGCGCTTCCACGCTGATCGAGCCAAATGACATCGCACCAGTGGAGAACCGTTTGACGATATCTGTAGCAGCTTCCACCTCATCAATATCAATGGGTGCTCTGCCAGCACTTTCTGGAGGTTTAATCTCAAACAGCCCGCGCAGGGTCAAAAGCCCTTCGCTTTGGTCGTTTATTGCATCTGCAAATTGCTGGTAATCTTCCCAGCTTTCCTTGCGCACAGCGTGCTGCAAATGAGCAACAGCATCTGGTGACCATGCATGAGCTTCTCCGCGCATGCGGTACATGTATTCGCCGCCAACTTCCAGCGAACTTTCCAAAACAGGATCATCACTAAACGCAGAATTATGGCGAACCACGGTCTCATCAGAAACCTCTTTCAGGCCAATGCCTTCAATCTGGGTTGCCGTGCCAAAGAAGTATTTTTTAACAAARTCGCTWGAWAGRCCAACCGCATCAAAAATCTNGMCMCCACAATAGGATTGGTAGGTACAGATRCCCATTTTGGACATAACCTTCTTGATGCCCTTATCGATGGATTTGATGAACCGYTCAACCACTTCATCGGCATCAACTTCCTCTGGGAAGTCRCCGCGYTCRTGCATGTTRGCCAGTGTTTCAAACGCCAGATACGGGTTGATCGCTTCTGCGCCATAGCCCGCAAGCACRCAAAAATGGTGCACTTCGCGYGGCTCRCCGGATTCWACAACAAGRCCAACCGATGTCCGCAAACCTTTACGAATCARATGATGRTGCACAGAWGCCGTTGCCARCAGSGCCGGAATRGCAATTCTGTTCTCGCTGATCARCCGATCAGACAGCACAATAATATTGTAGCCGGTTTGCACAGCACGCTCGGCSCGGTCACACAGCCGGTCCAAAGCTTCGTCCATGCCGCCAGCACCYTTGCCWGCGTCATAGGTAATGTCGAGGGTTTGRGTYTGGAACKGATTGTCGCCAATATCGCCAATCATCCGGATTTTTTCCAGATCCATATTGGACAAAATGGGCTGCCGCACTTCCAGGCGCTTCTTTTCAGACAGGCCTTCCAGATCAAACAGGTTTGGCCGTGGTCCGATAAACGACACCAGGCTCATCACAATCTCTTCACGGATCGGATCAATGGGCGGGTTGGTGACCTGCGCAAAGTTCTGCTTGAAATAGGTGTAGAGCATTTTCGATTTTAAGCTCAGCGCAGAAATTGGCGTATCTGTGCCCATCGAGCCAAGAGCTTCYTGYCCGGTGGTCGCCATCGGCGCCATCAGRATTTTCAGATCTTCCTGCGTRTAGCCAAAGGCCTGCTGGCGATCCAGCAAGCTTGCCTGWGTKGCAGGMGCRCGCGAGCCAACATTTGGAAGGTCTTCCAGCACAATCTGGGTACGCGCCAGCCATTCCTTGTAAGGATTTGCGTTGGCGATACGGGCTTTCAGCTCATCATCCGCAATGATGCGGCCTTCTTCCAGATCGATCAGCAGCATTTTACCGGGCTGCAGACGCCATTTCTGGACAATCCGCTCTTCATCCACCGGCARCACACCAACTTCTGACGCCATGATAACGCAGCCATCATCGGTCACAATATAACGCGCCGGGCGTAGACCATTACGATCCAGCGTCGCCGCAATCTGGCGACCATCGGTAAAGGCAATCGCTGCGGGGCCATCCCATGGCTCCATCATCGCAGCGTGGTATTCATAAAACGCCTTGCGATCATCGCCCATCAGCGGGTTGCCCGCCCAGGCTTCAGGCACAAGCATCATCGCGGCGTGCGACAACTCGTAGCCGCCCATGGTCAAAAACTCGAGGGCATTATCAAAACAAGCGGTATCGGACTGGCCTTCATAAGAGATCGGCCAAAGTTTTGGCATATCATCGCCGAACAATGGAGAAGACACCGATGCCTGGCGCGCGGCCATCCAGTTTACATTGCCGCGCAGTGTGTTGATCTCACCATTATGCGCCACCATCCGATAAGGATGCGCCAAACGCCAAGATGGAAATGTATTGGTTGAGAAGCGCTGATGCACCAATGCCAAGGCAGATGCAAAATCGCTATCCTTCAAATCCTTGTAGTAAGGACCCAGCTGGTTGGCCAAAAACATGCCTTTATAGACAATTGTACGTGTGGACAAAGATACCGTGTAAAAATCGGTGTCCGCAGCGCCATTGATTGAATCGTAAATGCGATTGGAGATCATTTTGCGCATCAAATACATTTTGCGCTCAAAAGCGTCCTGATCGGCAATGCTTTCACCGCGTCCAATAAACACCTGTCGAGAAAACGGCTCGGTATCAATCACGGTTTGTGACAAAGCAGAATTATCGGTTGGCACATCACGCCAGCCAAGAAGAACCTGACCGCAACTGGTGACAATATCTTCCACTACCTGCTCAAACGAGGCACGACTTTCATCATCCTGTGGCAAGAACAGGAAACCAACGGCATATTCACCTTGTGCTGGCAGATCAAAGTCACAGACTTTTCTGAAATAGGCATCAGGGATTTGCACCAACAAGCCCGCGCCATCACCCATTAACGGGTCTGCGCCAACCGCGCCCCGGTGTGTCAGGTTTTCAAGGATATGCAGCCCATCTTCGATAATCTTATGGGTCGCACCGCTTTTCATATTGACGATAAAGCCAACGCCGCAAGCATCATGCTCTCTGCTTGGATCGTAAAGGCCTTGCGCCATTGGCAAGCCGTTATGTTTTCTTGTGTTGGCAGGAGCCAGKTTTGCAGAGGCRGGGCCTCGGTCACAATCAGCACCRRTCGATGCAATTGTATTGAGCAAAGAAAATCTTTTTTGCGTCATATCCAACACTCCAAAAATGAGGGGCATAGCRACATATTGTGCTAACCCATCTGGTCTAATTCTGGGGTCCCAAATTTTGGCGAAGCACCATCCTTCGGGTCGCATTTACATGCGGCTCGGGCGAGCTGGCCGGTATAATACCGATGCTCTTTTGGGTCTTAGCGACGACCTTGCGCCGCAATTGGTGCAGACCTGCTTACATTCATAATGCAAAAACAACAGTCAGACCAACGTTTCGAGAGGCTTGCGGCATTCACCGCGCTTCTGCATCCATTTGATGCAGATATCACACCCACCTCACGATATAGGACAGCAATACTGTCCAATTCAAACAGGAAAATGCCAGATTACCCCCCAAAGAGCAAGCCCATAAACAAGGTCTTTTCGATTGTTTGTTMCATTTAYCGCTTATTTTGCGCAATAATATGTCGTTTTCGRCGGTTGTATTTTAACATCTCTAACCGTGCCCGRGTRCCCGTTTAACCCAGCTTGGCCRTNGTAATGCGGCATGGCACRCKTCAAAGCCTTTCAAAGAGACGTTCACAGSAGCGTGAGCGGGCGGTGAAGAATCATAACRTTGCTTTGATTTCCAAGTGTACGCAAAAACCGGCAGGTTGATAAGTGACAGGACGCCAGTGTCCAACACCTTCAAGTTGAAACACYGGTACTCCCTGCGCCCCATAAACCAATARATGATTTTACGGAGACACACATGTCCGCATTCACCAAAACAACTCTTTCCGCAGCACTCGTAGCAGGCGCTATGGCAACTGCACTTTCCAGCTTCGCTATCACAACAGACGCTGTTGCTGCTGGCAAAGAAAAATGCTTCGGYATTTCTCTTGCAGGCAAAAATGATTGTAAAGCAGGCGCTGGCACAACATGCGCCGSKACNNCSACTKYYSMTTTCCAGGGCAATGCCTGGAAACTGGTTGCCGCTGGCACATGCGTGTCCATGGACATGGGCGACATGCGCATGGGTTCCCTGACAGAACTCGAACGCGACGTACCAGCATAATTTAAGCTGGCACTCACGCCTCTGGCCATACACTGCCCCTCTTGGCCAGAGGCACTTTTTACAAATATTGATTTCGAGAATTTGTGATGCTTGACAAGGTTACCTCCCCGGCCAATGCTCGCTTCATGTTAAATAAAGTCCCAATGCGTGCGGGGCTTGGCTTAAAGCCCGAGCATTACCACGACATTCTGGACGCCCATTCTGAGGGCGGCGAACTGCCTGATATTGGCTGGTTTGAAATACATCCCGAAAATTATATGGGCGAAGGTGGCCCTCCGCATCATTATCTGGAGCGCATCCGCGAACATTATCCGCTATCAATTCACGGTGTTGGCCTGTCCATTGGCGGCGAAGGCCCTTTGAACAAAGAGCATTTGGCGCGCCTCAAATCCCTCAATGACCGCTATCAGCCTGGGCTGTTTTCCGAGCATTTGGCGTGGTCCAGTCACGAATCTCATTTTCTCAATGATTTGCTACCGCTGCCTTATACAGAAGCAACAATTGACCGTGTTTGCGATCATATTGACGAGCTACAACAGGCCATTGGCCGTCAGATACTTTTGGAAAATCCGTCGCTCTATGTTGCCTTTGACAGCTCAACCATGAATGAAATTGAGTTTTTATCGCGCATTGCCGAGCGTACAAAATGTGGCCTGCTGCTGGATATCAACAATGTCTATGTTAGCGCTACCAACCAAAAATACGATCATTTCGACTATGTTTCGCGCTTTCCGCTGCATCTGGTCGGAGAGTTTCATCTAGGTGGCCATGCGCCTGACCAAGACGAAACCGGTGCACCCTTGTTGATTGATGCCCATGACCGGGCTGTTGATGATGAGGTTTGGCGGCTTTATGAGCGCGCTGTGATGCTGGCCGGGCCATTACCAACCCTGATTGAATGGGATAATGACATCCCACCCTTCGCGGAATTAGCTGCACAGGCAAGCCAGGCCGAAGAGATTATGGCCCGCAATCCAGTATTGGGCAGCCGACATGGCTGACCCCGGCCAAGCCACATTTGCCAATGCGCTGTTGCAAGCGGATTTGCCGACCCCGGTTGGGGTGATCAATCCTGATGGCACGCCAGCCACCAAACGCTTTGACGTTTATCGCAACAATGTGATTTTCAGCCTGATTGACGCGCTGAAAAGCTGGTTTCCTGTTGTTGAAAAACTGGTTGGCGAAGAGTTTTTTCGCGCCATGGCCGGTGAATTCGTGCGCTTTTCTCCACCAAATTCACCCGTTCTACATCTCTATGGCAAGAATTTCGCGGGTTTCATTGCCGCTTTTGAGCCCGCTCAAACTGTCCCTTATTTGCCAGACATTGCGCGGTTGGAGCAAGCACGACGTGATGCGTTTCATGCCGCTGATGCAACGGCGATTGATCTTGAACAGCTTCAAAGCGTTCCGCCGGAACATTTTGATACACTGATCCTAACGACACATCCGGCGATGGTCCTCATCCAATCCAAATTTGCCATTTTCGCCATATGGGACACCAACACCAACGATGKGCCGTTRGCTGTARCTATCGACRCACCGCAGGACGTTCTGATCAACAGGCCCCAATTGGATGTCGAAATCCGCACATTRCCAGCYGGTGCCGCAGCCTTTCTTGCRRCYTGCGAGAATGGCGAAACTCTTGGCGCAGCGGCGCARGCAGGCATTTTRTCCAGCCCAGATTTTGACCTGACCGCGGCGCTGTCTGGTTCCYTGGCAGCACAGGTCTTTACTCATTTCAAACAAAGCTTAGTAGCATCGGATTAAATTTATGAACCAGCTTATTTACGCCCTGAGCGAACTGCATGACCGCATTTTTAACGCCATTGAAGATGCAACGGAGGGCTGGYTRCTTGGYTTTGCYGCACGCTTGGTATTTGCCGCTACCYTGTTGGTTTATTTCTGGACATCCGGCCTKACAAAAATTGGCGAAGGGTTGTTTGGTTTCCTTTCACCTTCCGACGGCGCCTATATCCAGATTTTTCCGAAAGCCTTTGAAGAAGCTGGCTATGACAGCTCCGCTTTTGGTTTCGTGCCCGATATGATCGTGCTGTTTGGAACATGGGCSGAGTTCATTCTKCCRCTYYTCATTGTCATTGGCCTRTTCACCCGMCTGTCGGCRCTGGCCTTTATCGGTTTTATYTGCGTCATGAGCTATGTCGACATTTACGGCCACGGCGCAGATGCCGCGACAATCGGYGCGTTTTTTGACAAGGACGCCAGCTCRCTCATTTCAGATCAGCGCCTGTTTTGGGGYTTCCTGATGCTSGTATTGGTGATCAAGGGCGCGGGYAAAATCTCGATCGACGCGCTTTTGTCGAGCCGCAATTCCCTGTAATTACGCATTGATTGAGGTTGCYCCAATCWKCATGAGCGGYTAAGCCARCYCTCATGATGTTTGCAAGYGATAATTGGGCCGGGGCCTGTCCAGAAATTCAACAGGCCCTTGGYAATCTTGATGCGACAATCGCGCCAGCCTATGGCGGCGATGAGCTAAGCGCATTGATGGATAAAAAACTGTCAGAGCTGTTTGAAACGCCGGTCAAATCGATCATGGTATCTACCGGCTCCGCAGCCAATGCTTTGGCGCTTGGTGTCTACGCAAAACCTGCCTCCATCACACTTTCCCATCTTAGCGCCCATGTGAATGTGGATGAGTATAATGGGCCTGAACGGGTTAATCCGGGCTTGAAAATCATGGGCCTTGAAGGCATTGGCGGCAAAGTTTCCAATGATACACTGGCCGCCAAACTTGCGCTGTTCCCCGATGGSGTGTCRCGCCAGGGCCGATTAACGTGCCTRTCGCTGACCCAAACGACAGAATTCGGCCAAGTCTATTCTGTGGAAGARGTTCGCCAACTTTCCGACAGCGCCAAARCCATCGGTCTTGGTGTGCATATGGATGGTGCGCGCTTTAGCAATGCTGTGGCTTATCTGGGCTGYTCTCCAGCTGAYATCACATGGCGYGCAGGCRTTGATTTACTRTCACTKGGCTTTACCAAAAACGGCGCATGGTGCGCGGATATTTTAGTGTTYTTTGGCGAWGAATTGCCCATMGACGCGACTTATCTTTCGCATCAAATGGGSCAGAATTTTTCAAAACCCCGCTTCATYGCTTCACAAGTTTTGACGATGCTGGAAAATGATCTGTGGTTGGATAATGCCCGCCATGCCAATCGTCAGGCCAATTACCTCGCAACCGGTCTCATCGCTAGCAACAAAAGCTCCGTGCCTTTGGCGCCTCAGGGTAATGAAGTTTTTGCCTATTTTGCTCAAGCAGATATTGATCASCTACAAAAACTAGGYGCCCAATTTTATCCGTGGCCRGAAGACGATGTGCCAACGCATTTACGYGAGCAGGATCGCAYTTTGATGCGTATGGTTTGTAGCTTTGCTACCARTTCRGTMGATGTCGAAAARTTTCTGAACGGYCTAAAYTAAYCTTNGAKCNGRCGCTACATCAGTGGCTKTCCATCBGRSACAGGCTTRTCWATTTGAGCCAGCACAATYGCRCCGTTCTCATCTTCATAMCCCAGTGTCARAACTTCTGACATGAACTTGCCAATCTGGCGYGGCGGRAAATTRACAACGGCCATAAYTTGCCTGCCCACCARTTCTTCTGGTGAATAATGCACKGTTATTTGAGCTGATGAYTTTTTGATGCCTATGGGCGCGCCAAAATCAATCTGCATTTTGATCGAAGGTTTACGKGCTTCTGGATAAGGCTCCGCTTTGACGATRGTTCCYGTGCGAATATCYACTTTCAARAARTCATCAAAAGTAATTTCTGGTTTTCTTTCCATCAGYTTTCCTTGCCCAGCGCGACTGCCCGGTCTTTTGCCGCCTGAACCGTGCGGCCAATAAGYGGTCCCAGACCATCACTAGGGGCCATCAAAACGTCAAGYCCGGCTTGGGTGGTTCCATTTGGCGACGTGACATTCTTGCGCAATGTTTCTGCGCTTTCTTCTGCCTGATACAACAACTCGCCTGCACCCGAGACGGTTTCACGCGCCAATATCATTGCAACGTCCGGCGATAGGCCTTGCGCGCACGCAGCCGCAGCCAGCGCTTCCACCAGATGAAACACATAGGCAGGGCCACTGCCAGATACCGCYGTGACWGAATCWATATCTTCTTCATGATCAACCCACACSGCCGTACCAATRGCTTCWAGCAAATTGCCMACAAAGGCTTTTTGCTCATCGCTAAGCGGCTGTGAGGGATAAAGCGCCGTCACACCGCGCCCAACCAGCGCAGGCGTGTTTGGCATAGCGCGAATAATGGTTGGTACAGAACCAAGCGCATTTTTCAATGTGGACACAGTCGTGCCCGCAGCAACCGACAAAACCAGTGTGTTTTCAGCGCCGCTTGCGTTGGTCAGCCCTGACAGACCTGGCAAAACCTTCGCCATCATCTGAGGTTTCACCGCCAACAGCATCAGCAACGGCGTGGGCACCGCATCTGCATTGTCATGCACGCTCACGCCCTGCGCAGTAAGAGCTGCCCGCTGCTCGGCAGGCAAGCCMGGRTCGATGACATGAATGCCATCCCCGGCAATGCCGCTYTTCAGCCAGCCATCCAGCATGGCACCGCCCATTTTCCCCGCGCCTACAAGCACAAGRGGRTGTGTTTTAGAAATRATAAGCGACATGGTTTTGATCAGGCCTCACCAACAGTATCAAACAAGGCACCGGCRAGCGCTTCAGGYGCGGTTTTTCCAGCCCATAAGATAAACTGAAAGGCYTGRTARTACCGCTCGCAMGAATCAATCGATCCGGAAAGCAGCGCTTCCAACTGCAATTGCGTGGGTTCTGCRCCGCCGGCCAACAGCAGTGTCTGACGGAACATCACGACACCTTCCTCRGCCCAAAGATCAAAATGCCCCATCCACAATTGCTCATTCACAAGAGCAAGCAGACTGACCACTTCKCGGCGRTGYTTTTCCGCAACTTTAAAGTCGTAGGCACAAGCCAGATGCAATGCCTCGACCTCTTCCATCCAGGAAAAGGAAACGTGGTAATCACACCAGCTACCAACAACGGTAATTGTAATCTCATCATCATCAGAACGCTCAAACGCCCAATCGTTCACAGAAGCTATTTGCTCTATGAAATCGWCAGGATGAGCATCGCGTTCCAGCTCAACTTCCAACATGGTCATGGGCACTCCCGCGGTTGCCTCGTTGCGGGTAAATGGACGAATCGTCCGTTAGGCTCAGTATATAGTGTTGCAACATTGTGACGATATTATTTCAGGTCAGCGACAGGCTTTCCTGTGGACGAATCACGCGGCCYGTTACTGGACGGGASGGGTCRTGAGGCCCTTCTGGATCAGCTCTTTTTAGCGGCAGGCTTACGTGTCGTTGTCGTTTTGCGAGAATTCAACCCTTCAACGGTTTCACGCAAGGCRTTCAGYTCGCTGCGCAACGCATCATTTTCATTGCGCGCATTAGCAGCCATTTCCTTGGTCGCTTCAAATTCTTCACGCGACACCATGTCCATATCGCTCAACAGCCGCTCAATCTGGCTCTTTACAGCGGTTTCAACTTCACGCCGAACGCCTTGCGCCACTCCGGCAGCATCTGTTGCAAGCTTGGCAAATTCGTCCATCAGGCGGTTGGTAGACTGTGACATGGCTGGTTCCTTTATCGTTGCAGCCTATATGATGCCTAAACGCACTCTTCGCAAGGGCGCTGCATAAAACACCTGACAGGTACTGCAGGGCACATTAGACAGAACATACGACCAAAATTAGTCAGGTAAAACGTGATCGGTACATCTCTCCCCTTTCCCATGATTGATCCAGTTTTGCTGGAACTGGGACCCATTGTCATTCGCTGGTACGCGCTGGCCTATATTGTCGGCATTTTGCTGGGCTGGTGGTATGCCAAACGCATGGTTAGCTCCACCGCTATGTGGTCGCCGGCCAAACCTGCCATGACACCGTTGCAGCTTGATGATTTCATGCTGTGGATGACGATCGGCATCATTTTTGGCGGCCGGATGGGCTATGTGCTTTTCTATAATGCCGCTGCCTATTGGCAAAACCCGATTGATATTCTTAAAACGTGGCAGGGCGGCATGTCCTTTCATGGTGGTTTTATCGGCTCCATCACAGCGATTATCCTGTTCTCGTTTCGAAAGAAAATTCGCCTGTGGTCACTGCTGGATATCTGCGCCCTTTCCACGCCTTTGGGCTTGTTCTTTGGCCGCATTGCCAATTTCATCAATGCCGAGCTGTGGGGCAGAACCACCGATGTGCCGTGGGCCTTCATCTTCCCCGGCGCAGGGCCTGTGCCGAGGCATGCCAGCCAGCTTTATGAAGCCGGGCTGGAAGGTGTTGTGTTGTTTTGTGTGCTGTGGGTTCTGGCGCATAGGTTCAAAGGCTTTACCAAACCGGGCCTCATCTCAGGCACCTTTACGGCAGGCTATGGAACAGCGCGCTTTATCGTCGAGTTTTTCCGCGAACCGGATGCCCATATTGGCTTTCTCAGCGGTGGGCTGACCATGGGCATGCTGTTGTCCTTGCCGATGATTGCGCTTGGCATCTGGGGCATTGTCGGCTCTCGCTCGCGAACACTCTAATATGCCAACACCCAAAGCCATCCCGAGCCTGAAACAGCGCATTATTGAAGAAATCAGCCAGAACGGCCCAATGCCGCTATCGCGCTACATGAACCTATGCCTTGGCGATCCGCATGAGGGGTATTACATGACTCGGGACCCTTTTGGCATGGCGGGTGATTTCACCACAGCCCCAGAAGTCAGTCAGATGTTTGGCGAGCTAATTGGCATTTGGGCAATCGAGGCCTGGAAAGCCATCGGCGCACCAACCAAGACACGGCTGGTTGAGTTTGGACCGGGTAGAGGAACCTTGATGGCAGACTGCCTGCGCAGCCTGTCACTGGAGCCAAAACTGATATCTGGGCTTGAAGTTCAGATGATTGAAATGAGCCCAACGCTGGTCGCGGCCCAACAAAAACGGCTCGTTGATGCACCCTGCCCTGTCAGTTGGCATGGAACATTGCCTGATTGCAGCCTCCCAACGCTGATGATTGCCAATGAATTCTTTGATGCGCTTCCGGTACATATTCTAACCAAGACTGAAACTGGATATGCCCAGCGTCACATAACCGCGCAGGATGATGACACTTTGGTCTTTGCCGATATTCCTGCGTCGCTACCAACTGGATTTCCAGAGCCTGATCACATCCAAACTGGCACAGTATTTGAGCTATCGCCCGAACGTTATCAATATGCGCAAACAATGGCGGCAACACTTAAAGCCAATACTGGGGCCGCTCTGATTATTGATTACGGTTTTGAGCAGCCCAAAACGGGCGCGACTTTTCAGGCTCTACAAGCACATCAACCGGTTGACCCGCTAGAAAATCCAGGCAGCGCAGACTTAACATCGCTGGTTGATTTCACCTCGGTTCGCCATGCATTTACGGATCATCAAATCACGCTAAGTCCAACAACGACTCAAATGGATTTCTTGTTGAATTTGGGGCTGTTGGAACGCGCAGGCGTGCTGGGCTCAACGGCAAATGAGGCAGGCCAAATTGAGCTGCAAGCTGCGGTAAACCGCCTTGTGTCCCCTGATGAAATGGGCACCTTATTCAAAGTTATTTCCGCATCCACATCCCAATAGCCCTTGTCGGGTTTTCACAACGGTCTTGATTTTGGACCGCAATCAACCCAACTTGCTCCTATGATCATAACACCACCGCGCATTACTGATGCCAGCCTCTCAAGTGCAGGCATCTCCCATGGCTTTTTTGGCCGCAAAGGCGGTGTCTCYCAYGGCATCTTTGACAGTTTRAATTGCGGCGTTGGCTCGCAAGATGAGCGMGCCAGTGTTTTGGAAAACCGYAAYCGGCTCAAAACWKCYMTSGCAAGCGACGACGCGCCGCTGATAACYCCCTATCAAATACACAGCGCGACCTGCATCGCTGTTGAGGGAGCATGGCCAGATGRTCAGCCAGTGCATTGCGATGCGYTGGCAACAGCCACACCCGGCATTGTGMTTGCAATTGGCACCGCCGATTGCGGGCCTGTGTTRTTTAGYGACCCTGAAAACAAGATCATTGGCGCRGCTCATTCAGGYTGGAAAGGSGCCATTGGCGGTGTTTTGGAAGCAACKGTTARTGTCATGGAAAAGCTCGGTGCCAAGCGSGAAAACATTCGCGCRGTTCTTGGYCCAACSATMTCTCARCCYTCTTATGAGGTTGGCGATGAGTTTCGGCAAAAATTCGTGRACCAAGATAAAACCTATRCAAAATACTTTGCTGAAGGTGCGCGTCCGGCACATTTTCAGTTTGATTTGCCAGGCTTYRTCMMCRRYRSAMTRAACGYGWTGGGTCTTGCCAAGGCAGGCTGGAGCGGGCAGTGTACCTATCTGAATGAAGCGGAGTTTTTTAGCTATCGCCGAACAACGCACCGGCAAGAACCGGATTATGGGCGGCAACTGGCCGCAATTACCCTCACCTGAACAATTGGGAAAACGCATATGACCCTGCATTTCTCCCGCGAAGAATATGCMAGCCGCCGCGAGCGACTTATGGCCGCCATGGCTGAAGAAAAACTCGATGCCATGCTGCTGTTCTCGCAAGAAAGCATGTATTGGCTGACCGGCTATGACACYTTYGGCTTYTGCTTTTTCCAATGCCTGATTGTRCGCAGCAATGGCGAAATGTCACTGCTCACCCGYGCACCTGATCTACGCCARGCCAARCACACTTCCATTATTACCGAYATTCACGTCTGGATGGATCTRGGCGATTCTGGCCCGGTCAACCATTTGCGCGATTTGATGGACCAGCTGGACAWGCTGGGCACCAATGTTGGTGTSGAATAYAACACCTTTGGTCTGAACGCCTTCTACGGCCGCCAAATTGATGACAAGCTCAAGAGCTTTGCCAGCCTAACCGATGCTTCAAACCTGATCCCGGAACTGCGCTCCGTTAAGACCTTTGCTGAAATCACCTACATTCGCGATGCCGCAAAAATGGCCGATGATGCCTTTGATGCCGGTATTGCAGTCATGCGCCCCGGTGCTGGCGATGCCGATGTTCTGGCCGCAATGCAAGGCTCTGTCTTCGCCGCTGGTGGTGGATATCCTGGCAATGGCTTTATTGTTGGCTCTGGTGAGGATGCACTGCTGTGCAGAACCAAAGCTGGCCGACGTGTTTTGGAAGATAATGATCAAATCACGCTGGAATTTGCCGGCGTATCCAAAAACTACCACAGTGCCCTCATGCGTACCGTTACAATTGGCCAGCCAACGCAGCGGCATGAAGAGCTGTTCACTGCTGCCAAAACAGCCATGACAGCCTGTGAGCARGTTATGCGCCCTGGCCACACATTTGGCGATGTGTTCGAGGCSCATGCAAGCGTGCTTGATGAAGCAGGCCTGCACCCRCACCGGCTCAATGCTTGTGGCTACTCCCTTGGCGCGCGCTTTGCGCCRTCCTGGATGGACGCWCCCATGTTCTACCGCCACAATTCTGCGCCAATCGTGCCAGATATGTCTCTGTTCCTACACATTATTTTAATGGATAGTGATGCAGGAATAGCAATGACACTGGGACGAACATATTTGACAAGCGAGGGCGAGCCCGAAGCCTTGTCGCGCCTCCCGGTCGAGCTTGTATCCATCAGGAGTTAAACGGACCGGCATGAGTATTGCGCGTACCACCATYAACGGSTTTGCCTGTGCCTTTTTRTGCCTGCTRCTRACGGCCTGCATGGGAACCATYGAGCAAAATCTTGAAAAGGCCGAGAYCGAAGCGCGCGGCGATACTTATGAGCCTGCKRTAACCGGCGAGCAAATTCCGCCCATCGAAGCCAAGCCRCAGATTCGCGCAAGCAGCGCRGCCTCTCTATCCAGACTTGGCTTTACCCCTGTTGATGGCTTGCCAAAAGCTATGGAAGGCAGGCTTTCAGAATCGCTTCGCCGTGCYGCCTTTCGCCGCAACATGTTTTTRGTGCCAAATGGYGACCGYACCCAAACYCACATCGTCAAAGGCTATGTCTCTTTGACCAACAACTCGCTTGGCACRGTTATCGTCTATATCTGGGATGTCAGTGCCAATAATGGKTCCGCTGTTCAGCGCATATCYGGGCAAGTGCTTGCTCCAAATGGCGATGGCACATGGAACAGYATCGACAAGCAAGCGCTAGAYACGCTRGCAGTAAATTCGATGGAAAGCATCATTCAGTGGCTCAACCAAAAGCTGGCGAGCCAATCGRTCAATCAAARTACCAACACGCCTTTTGTGCCACCGGTTTTCCAGTAAAAGYMRCTCYCCAAGCGGCAATTAACACTGAATCGCATTTTTCTGTGAGTTTAGCTGGCCATTTARCCAATTGGCTGCTTTACACCCTGTGAAAGCGCTTGCTAGAAGCATCGCCATAACAGCGGCTGGCTCCAGGACCTCTCCCATGAAACTTATCGCCGGTAATTCCAACCCAACACTCGCAAAAGAAATATCTGAATATCTCGATATTCCCTTAGCAAAATGCACCGTTCGCAGATTTGCGGATCAGGAAATTTTTGTAGAAATACAAGAAAACATTCGCGGCGAAGATGTCTTCGTTTTGCAATCCACCAGTTACCCAGCAAATGACCACTTGATGGAACTGCTTATTATTATGGATGCAGCCCGGCGCGCCTCAGCGCGGCGTATCACGGCAGTTGTTCCGTATTTTGGTTATGCAAGGCAAGATCGCAAACCATCGGCCCGCACACCTATCTCCGCTAAACTCGTCGCCAATCTGATTACAGAAGCTGGCGCAGACCGCGTGTTAACGCTGGACCTGCATGCAGGACAAATTCAGGGTTTCTTCGATATACCCACTGACAATCTGTTCTCAGCCCCCATTTTTGCTCGCGATATCAGAGCACGCCTTCCAGATGGTAAGATCATGGTTGTCTCGCCAGATGTTGGCGGCGTTGTGCGCGCGCGCGCCGTAGCCAAACGGGTTGATGCCCAATTGGCCATCGTCGATAAACGTCGCGATCGCCCTGGCGAATCCGAAGTCATGAACATTATTGGTGATGTGGAAGGCTACGACTGTTTTCTGGTCGATGACATCGTCGATTCCGGCGGCACCTTGTGCAACGCAGCCGAAGCGCTGCTTCAAGAAGGCGCAAACTCTGTAACCGCCTATATAACCCATGGTGTTTTGTCCGGCGGCGCTGTTGCCCGCGTTACAGCTTCCAAACTGAAAGAGCTGGTTATTACAGACTCAATCCAGCCTTCGAGCGCTGTCGCATCGGCATCCAACATTCGCGCAATTCCAATCGCGACCTTGATTGGCGAAGCGATTTCTCGCACCAGCCTGGAAAAATCTGTCTCCAGCTTGTTTGACTAGAGTTTGACGCCAATTGGTGCTTAAAACCCTTGCTTTTAGGGGGCTTCTCTCCTAAAAGCCCTCAGATGCGGCCACACCCTTGGAGGAACCGCATAATCTGATGCGGTACAGGTGTTGGTTTTGCCAGCGCAGCCGCTCATTATTTAAAATTGGAGTGCTCCCATGAGTGATGATCTCAATGCGGTGGCGCGGGAACGAGTCGGCAAGGGGGCCGCTCGAGCAACGCGTCGCGAAGGCAAAGTACCAGCTGTAATTTACGGCGACAACAAGTCTCCCCTGACCATCGCGCTACCCCTAAAAGAAACAACACTTGCTGCAAGTAATGCAGGCTTTATGGCCCGCGTTATTAACATCAATGTTGATGGCAAAAAACATTCTGTTATTGCCAAGGACGTTCAGCGTGATCCAGTCAAAGACCGTTTGGTCCATATTGATTTCCTTCGCGTTGGCAAAGGCGGAACACTGACCATTCAGGTTCCTGTTCGCTTTATCAACGAAGAAGAATCACCTGGCATCAAGCGCGGCGGTGTTTTGAACATTGTACGCCATGACGTGGAATGTATTGTGCCAGCCGATAGCGTGCCAGAATTCTTGACCGGCGATTTGACCGGTCTGGAAGTTGGCGATGGCTTGCATATTTCTGCTGTTAATCTGCCAGAAGGCGTCGTGCCTACAATCACAGACCGTGACTTTACCATTGCAACAATCGCCGCACCTGCTGGCCTTAAGAGCGATGATAATGCCGATGGTGGTGAAGAAGGCGGCGAAGAAGCAGCTGAAACTGAATCCAGCGAAGAAGAATAAGCAAATAGCTTTGACAGGTTGACCAATGAAACTAATCGTTGGACTGGGAAATCCCGGGGCACAATACGCCTACAACCGTCATAATATTGGCTTTCTCGTCGCTGACGAAATACATGCCCGCCACGGTTTTACACCGTGGCGGAGCCGTTTTCAGGGGCTGGTCAGTTCCGGCACAATTGCTGGCGATAAAGTAACTCTGGTCAAACCAAACACCTACATGAACGAATCTGGCCGCAGCGCAGGCGAAGCAGCCCGTTTTTTCAAAATACCTCTCTCCGATACGATTGTTTTTTACGATGAACTGGATTTAGCTCCCGGCAAAGTTCGCGTTAAAGTCGGTGGCGGCGCAGGCGGTCATAATGGTATCCGCTCGCTTGATGCTCACATAGGAAACGAGTTTCAGCGTGTGCGCATCGGTATTGGGCATCCCGGCCACAAAGGCCAGGTTTCGCGCCATGTCTTGTCAGATTTTGCCAAGGTAGATGCTGAGTGGCTTGACCCATTAATAAATAGTCTGGCAATCGAGCTGCCTATTTTGCTGAAGGATGGTGCCAGCTCCTACATGAACAAGGTCGCACTTGCGCTTAAACCAAACACTAAAGAGCCTAAAAAAGCAAAACAACCGGGTGCAAAGCCCGTTCAGAATTCAAAACCTACAACACCATCATCAACAGATAACAATCCGGGACCAATGGCAGCTGCCCTGAAGGCGCTCCTCTCGATAACCAAGAAGGACTAACATTATGGGTTTCAAATGCGGCATTGTCGGCCTGCCAAATGTGGGCAAATCCACCCTGTTCAACGCTCTTACAAAAACCGCTGCCGCACAGGCTGCAAACTATCCGTTTTGCACCATTGAGCCAAACACTGGTGATGTTGGCGTGCCAGATGAGCGGCTGACCAAATTGGCCGGTGTTGCAGGCTCAGCAAACATCATTCCAACGCGCCTCACCTTTGTGGATATTGCTGGCCTCGTGCGCGGYGCATCCAAGGGCGAAGGGCTGGGCAAYCAGTTTCTGGCCAATATTCGTGAAGTGGATGCTATTGCCCACGTGCTGCGCTGCTTTRAAGATGGCGACATYACCCATGTTGAGGGCCGTATCGACCCGGTAGCGGAYGCWGARACTGTYGAAACCGAGCTGATGCTGGCYGATYTGGAATCACTGGAAAAGCGCGTTGCAAACCTGCGCAAACGTGCAACCGGCCCCGATAAAGAGGCCAAGGAGCTGTTGYCACTGGTTGAGCGCACGATTGAGATTTTGAACGAAGGCAAGCCAGCCCGCACTCTTGATGTGGACAAGGACGATATCAAGGCCTTTCAAGGCCTGCAATTGCTGACATCCAAACCRGTTTTGTATGTTTGTAATGTTGAAGAAGGCGCCGCTGGTGATGGCAATGACTTCTCCAAAGCAGTGTTTRCCATGGCCGAAGAACARGGCGCCAGAGCCGTTGTTATATCCGCCAGCATTGAATCAGAAATTGCTCAATTGGATGATGAAGAAGCGGCTGAATTTCTTGAATCCATGGATTTGGATGAAGCTGGTCTCGACCGYCTCATTCGYGCCGGTTACGAGTTACTCGACTTAATCACCTACTTYACCTGCGGCCCCAAGGAAACGCGMGCCTGGACCATCACCCGTGGCACCAAAGCSCCKCARGCTGCYGGCGTGATCCATACAGACTTTGAACGCGGGTTCATTCGTGCCCAGACCATCGCCTATGACGACTATATCAGCCTGAACGGTGAAGTTGGTGCGAAAGAAGCCGGCAAGGCGCGCGATGAAGGCAAGGAATACATCGTGCTGGATGGCGATGTGCTGCTGTTCAAATTCAACACCTGATTYGATATGGATTTCGAGTTTTTCTCTATCGGTAAACTGCGGTGCCTAGTTGTTATGGCAGCACCAGCGGAATATGGGCCAGAGTTAAAAAAGMGAATCAAACCGCTGATGATTGGTGTTGGTCCTGTTGAAGCCAGTATCAACACCACCTCAGCGCTTTCAAAGCTACAGCATCAAAATGATATGCCAGACCTTGTTCTGTCCCTTGGYTCTGCYGGGTCCAACACCCTTGARCAAGGCCATATYTATCAGGTAAGCCATGTCTCTTACCGGGATATGGATGCATCTGCGCTGGGTTTTRAAAAAGGGCTAACCCCATTTCTGARCYTGCCMCATGACGTTGYGCCTGAAGCCAAGCTGATTGGTGTTCCCGAAGCGCGRCTGGCAACCGGGGCAAGYGTTGTMTCMGGTGCAGCCTATCAAGGCATCAACGCCGATATGGTCGACATGGAGACCTTCGCAATWTTGCGTGTGTGCCACCATTTTGACSTGCCATTACTRGGCCTGCGCGGCATTTCTGACGGTAATGAAGAGCTACAYCATTACGATGATTGGACGCGCTATCTGCATGAGCTGGACCACAAGCTAGCCCTCATTCTGGATAGTATTGAAGAAACGCTTATTCTTCCGTCATAATAAAGCATCTATGACGCGTGTCAGTGGCCGGGATAAGCCACCAGCACCTGCACAGGAACATTCAAGGCTCTGATCTTGTCGGCCCCACCAAGGTCTGGCAAATCGACGATAAAACAAGCTGCAACAACATCAGCACCAATTTTCTTGAGCAGCTTAATCGCGCCCTCTGCCGTTCCGCCCGTCGCAATAAGATCATCGACAAGCACGACTTTTTCTCCAGGGCGTACCGCATCGGTGTGGATTTCCATTTCATCAATGCCGTATTCCAGTGAATAGGCGATTGATGCAGTTTCGTGCGGCAGCTTACCCTTTTTGCGAATGGGAACAAAACCCGATGAAAGCTGATGCGCCACGGCACCGCCAAGAATAAAACCGCGTGCTTCAATACCGGCAACCTGATCGATTTTCTGGCCCGCAAATGGCTGCACCATCTCATCAAYAGATTTGCGAAAGGCGCGGGCATYGGACAGCAATGTTGTRATATCGCGAAACAAAATACCGGGCTTTGGGTAATCAGGAATGGTGCGAATAGCAGCTATGAGGTCGGCRTGRCCMGTCGCGGAYGCATTGTAATCGGTGCTCATGTCTTATTCCTTGGAAAGATTCGTATCAAACTGATCCACACATAAAAAGAGCCCCAAAAGGGGCTCTTTTCAATTCAATTTTTGGTGCGCACCTTAGTGGGCAATATTCGACCAGACTTTGCGTTTGGTGAAATACATCAGGCCCGCRAAAATGGACAAGAAGATGATAACAATAAAGCCCATGCTCTTGCGCTGCGTGAGATGAGGCTCTGCAGCCCACATCATGAAAGCAACRACATCRCGTGAATACTGATCAACGGTTTGCGGTGAGCCATCCGTGTACTCATGCAAATCATCAAAGAGTGGTGGCGGCATAGCCAAAGCATGCCCAGCGATGAATTTAGGATTGTAGTAGAGGCCATCCTGAATTTCGACATCGGCAGGCGCATCTTCATAACCTGTCAGCAGGTTGAAAAGATAATCCGGGCCACCTTCTTGATACTGCGTGAACACGTCAAACACGAATGTTGGAAAGCCGCGTTCCACAGCCCGTGCCTTTGCAAGCAATGAGAAATCGGGAGGAGCCGCACCATTGTTGGATGCCCGCGCCTGCTGCTCATTGGCCCATGGAGATGGGAAACGATCTGACAGGCGAGCTGGACGATCAAACATATCGCCCTCTGCATCTGGGCCATCTTCAACTGTGTACTCTTCAGCGATGGCACGAGCAGCTTCCTCGCTGAACATAGGGCCACCTTCCTGCACTAAATTGCGGAAAGACACTAAATCCAAACTGTGGCAGTTTGCGCAGTTTTCTTTGAAGACCTGAAATCCACGTTGCAATTGTGCTGCATCATAGCTTCCAAACGGCCCTGCAAAGCTCCAGTGCTGCTCTTCGATATGAGGTGCATCACCTGCGGCGATTACCGGACCTGAAGCTGCCAWGCCYASSASRAGAGTGGCARCTGCKGCGGTTTTTGTAAGGAGTTTCATCATGTTTTTATCCTYAACCTCAACCTTTGGTCTGCGGGGAAGCGGCAGCGCCTTTTGGCATGCCGGATCCACCTTTGCCATTCTCGCCCAGCACCGATTCGGTAATGGAAGCAGGAAGTGGTTTGGTTTTTTCAAAGATGCCCAACAGAGGCAAAATGATGAGGAAGTGAGCGAAGTAATAAGCAGTACAGATACGCGCTGCGATCACATAGCCACCCTCAGCAGGTTTACCGCCCAGCCAACCTAGCAACAGGCACACCGCAACCAGCACCCAGAAGAACTGGCGATACATGGGGCGGAACGCCGCTGAACGAACTTTWGATGTGTCCAGCCAAGGCAGAACAAACAACACTGCAATGGCACCGAACATCAACAACACACCGCCCAGCTTATCAGGCACAGCCCGCARGATKGCGTAGAARGGCAGATAATACCATTCAGGCACAATGTGCGCAGGTGTCACCAGCGGATTAGCTGGCAGGTAGTTATCTGGATGTCCCATGTAGTTTGGCAGGTAGAAYACGAACCARGCRAAAACCACCATGAACACAATCATCGCRAAACCATCTTTGATGGTCGCATAAGGTGTGAATGGYACCACATCGCTTTTCTGCTTAACTTCAACACCAGTTGGRTTGGATTGACCGGTTACATGGAGCGCCCAAACATGGAGCATAACCACRCCGGTAATCATGAACGGCAGCAGATARTGCAGCGAGAAGAAGCGGTTCAACGTTGGTTGATCAACAGAAAAGCCACCCCAAAGCCARGTCACAATCGACTCGCCAACCAGCGGTATCGCKGAGAAGAGATTGGTAATAACCGTAGCRCCCCAGAAGGACATCTGTCCCCATGGYAGCACATAACCCATAAAGCCTGTTGCCATCATCAGCAGGAAGATCACAACGCCCAGTATCCAAAGAACCTCACGTGGCTCCYTGTATGASCCGTAATAGAGCCCCCGGAAGATGTGAACATAAACGGCGATGAAGAACATCGAYGCGCCRTTGGCATGAACRTAGCGAAGCAACCAGCCATAGTTCACATCACGCATGATGTGCTCAACGGAGTTGAAGGCAAGGTCACTGCTGGCCACATAGTGCATGGCAAGAACAACACCGGTAATGATTTGCACCATGAGCATGATGCTCAAAATGCCACCAAAAGTGTASGAGTAGTTCAAATTACGCGGCACTGGATAGGCCACGAARGAATCGTACATCAAGCGCGGCAATGGCAGACGTTTGTCTAGCCACTTCATTGCCCCGTTTTGCGGATTGTAGGAAGATTCTCCACTCATTGCGGTATCCCCGTTTCTTAATCTTAGCCGATCAACCGCGCTTAGCCTATGCGCAGTGTTGTCTCGGAAATAAATTCGTATGGTGGAATGACCAGATTAGCTGGTGCCGGGCCTCTGCGGATACGACCGGATGTGTCGTAGTGCGAGCCATGGCACGGGCAGAACCAGCCACCAAAATCACCGGCATCGCCCAATGGCACACAGCCAAGGTGGGTACAAATGCCAACCATCACCAAAAGGTTTTCACGCCCGGGAACRGCACGCACCTGATCTTCTTGYGGATCAGGCAGGTCGCTCATAGGCACTGCTTTAGCAGCTTCAACTTCTTCYGGGGTGCGGTTGCGGATAAACACCGGCTTACCGCGCCACTGGATGGTCACACTCTGGCCTTCCTCAATTGCGCTGATATCCACTTCMGTGGAGGCCAACGCTAAAGCAGAAGCATCTGGATTCATCTGGTGAATCAGAGGCCATGCGGCTCCAGCAACTGCCACAGCACCAAAGGCGCCAGTAGCGATGTAAAGAAAGTCCCTGCGATCAGGGTCGGTAGTCGCGTCAGACAAGGCTTATATCCTCTTGCAGCAAACGCGCCCTTCAATCAAAGCGGAAGGGCGTTCTTTCAGGTCCTGATATTTGCGGTACGACG
Organism: Hyphomicrobiales bacterium; assembly: GCA_002746425.1. Classification (GTDB taxonomy): domain Bacteria; phylum Pseudomonadota; class Alphaproteobacteria; order Rhizobiales. The sequence goes on from NVXB01000040.1 coordinate 32,102, forward strand.
CATGCACTGAGGCTCGTTAGACTCGCCCCAGTTGTCGCACCGAAGATTCATGGCCGTTATATCCCGCAGCTTAGCGAAAACGTCAACGCCCACAGATGATAGATTCGTCTAATACCAGTGATAATCTGGTTAATTTTACACGCATTTCGTCTCTAGCGCGTAAAAATACTTAGCAGCCCATCTCAATTCGTCCAATTGGATTGCCAAAACAGGCATCAATATCCGATCGCCAATCCATCTTTTCTAAAATCTGAGCCGCCAATCAGCGTACCTGATTGATGATCAATGGCAATTATTTGCCCTCCCCCATGCGGGGTCTTTGCAGGCACAATCTCATGGCCCATAGATTTGAGACGTGTCGCAACATCATCCTTGATGGTTTCTTCCAGCGCAATATTGCCACTTTCATCCCAAAAGGCCCGAGGGAAATCCAGCGCAGCTTGTGGATCAAGCCCGTAATCCAGCATGTTCTGCAATACATGGGCATGCCCACAGGCCTGATAGGCCCCGCCCATAACCCCAAAGCTGAATGAAGGCTTGCCGTCTTTCATGGCCATTGCAGGAATAATCGTGTGCATAGGTAGCTTGGAAGGCGCAATGGCATTTGGGTGCCCTTCTTCCAGAACAAAGCATGCCCCCCTGTTTTGCAGCATCACACCGCTTTCAGGCGCCATGATGCCAGAGCCAAAACCATTATAGAGCGAATTGATAAAGGAGCAGGCCATGCCATCGCGATCAACAACCGACAAATATATTGTGTCTGAATTAGGCACAGGAGGCACTGCGGTCATCATCGCCTGGTCCGCGTTAAACTGTTTGGCAAGCGTCGCTCCGTAAGCCCGGCTTGTTAGCGCCTCAACAGAAGTCGTCATGGCCACAGGATCAGCTATGAAAGCGTCACGCACCCCATAGGCAAGCTTGGCAGCTTCAATCTCACGGTGWTAGCGCTCAGCRGAATRYGGGTCCGAAACATCGCCCAGCTCTGACAATATRTTGAGCATGATMAGCGCCGTAATRCCCTGCCCGTTGGGTGGCAGCTCAAAAATGTCATGACCATTGTAGTGGGTCGATACCGGATTGACGCATTCCGTCTTRTGGTTTGCCAAATCCTCTTCGCTCAAAAACCCGCCAAACCCCTGAATGGTATTAGCGATATCAGCGGCAACCTCTCCCTGGTAAAAGGCTTTTGCGCCATTGGCTGCAATTTTTTTCAATGTCTGTGCAAGCTTGGGCAGGGTAAGGCGGTCACCAGTTTGCAGGGCTTTGCCATTTTTCAGATAAGTTTTGGCTGCGGCATCATTTTTTTGCAGCACGTCAACCAATCCAGACATATCGTCRGCAACACGTGGCGAAACAGGAAAACCATTTTCTGCATAATCGATGGCCTGTTGAAACAGTTCACCCATGCCCCGGTTACCAGCACGCTCCAGCAAGGTTTCCCAGGCACTAACTGCGCCGGGCACRGTGATGCTGTGAGGCGAGTTGAGCGGCATTTTTGCCCAGCCYTGCGCCTTGTACCAGGCATAATCAGCGCCAGATGCACTGCGTCCTGAGCCATTTATCCCAAGGAGTGATCCATCGGGCTTGCCAACAATGGCAAAGCAATCCCCGCCAATACCTGTCATTTGTGGTTCGACAACAGCAAGGACAGCAGCGGCCGCAACCGCAGCATCAACGGCGTTGCCACCACGGCGCATGACATCAATTGCAGCCGAGCTTGCCAGCGGGTGAGAGGTCGCAACCATGACATTATCTGCATAAACAGGGGACCTGCCGGGTTGATGAAAATTACGCATGACCTATTTGCCTCAACAATTGGATTTTTTTAAATGATAGCGCAGCAGGCACCGCTTGACAGCTGTTATGCAAAAGAAAACAAGTCACACCACCACTAAACTCAGGGAAAAGATATGAGCGGAATTACAATGGAACAAGCGCGCAGCATCATCGATGCTGCATTTGCAAAGGCAGCTGAGCTGGAACTCAAGCCACTTGGTGTGGCCGTTCTTGACGCTGGCGGGCATTTGCGTGCTTTCACGGCACAAGATGGAACATCTTTTTTGCGCCCACAAATGGCAATGGGCAAAGCCTATGGCGGCCTTGCAGTTGGCACCGGCTCGCGTTGGTTAAACGCTCAGGCAGCGGAACGTCCACACTTTCTGGCRAGCCTAAACGGTGTTGCTGAAGGCAAGATTTTRCCTGTACCGGGCGGCGTTGTYRTGCGYRATGCCAATGGCGACATTATTGGTGCTGTCGGCATTTCGGGCGATACATCCGACAAGGAYGAAGCCTGCGCAATTGCTGGCATTGAAGCYGTYGGCTTCGTTGCAGACCCTGGCTARANARYTTGGCCTGAATYTAAACTAGGCAACGGCTTTGGAGAAAYAARGTTYYCCCGAAGCCGTTGCCRTCTRCNWWKSMTCAGCCGATGCTGACRTCGCGTGTTGCAGAGCGAATCGAAATGGCAAAGCCTGCCACAACATCCAGCAGCGCAATCACCATCAGCGTGAAGAACAATGTGCTCGCAGCTTCTGCAACCAGCAAAAACTCCACAAGAAAAATAATGAACACGATCATCGACAACATATGATCGACAATRGTCATCGCGCCGACACGTGTTGATTTAAGCAGTTCCACAAACARCAATACCAGCGCTGATACGATAAACAAATCAGACAGGGTGAACTGAAAAACCGCWCCAGAAATCATATTTAGATYGAACAGGACAGCCTCCCACCTGGCTGTCATGAAGGTATACAACAGRTCAAACGCCAGCAGATTGTATAAAATCAGCGGYACGAACATCAACGGAAATTGCAGCATGGGGTCGCCTCCAGAAAAATATGCGCCCAATATTTACCGCTTTAGGGCAAATGGCCGGTTAACAGAYTATTCAAATATTGAGTTGCTTAAAARTACGCRGGCAAACCCGCATAAAAAAAGGCCGGTTAATACCGGCCTGTTTTAATCTTCCAAAGAACGCGTAAATTATACGTTTTCTTTTGGCTCCAGAATCTGGCGGCCACGATACATGCCTGATTTCAGGTCAATGTGATGTGGACGRCGCARTTCGCCGGAATCTTTGTCTTCCACATAGCAAGCGCTTTTCAAAGCATCTGTCGARCGACGGAAGCCACGCTTCATGCGGGATATTTTACTTTTAGGAACAGCCATGTGTTCAAACCTTTTTCTACCAGCAGACCGTCTCAGGCAATAACGCCTCTGAAATCAGCCTAGCGTCCACACTATCATTAGTATGCTGAATTTGATGCGGCCTTATACAGAGCCAACATCCGTTTGACCAGTGGGTACGAGCAAAAAAATCAGTCTTCTTGTTTCGCGGCCAGCGCTTCGACTTTACGCTGCATATCCGCAATTTGGTCTTTTAGCGCTGCAAGATCGGATTTTTCATCCTGAGGCGCACTGTTTGCAGGCGCTGTAGCACTTGCTGCACCCACCCCATCTTCACTTCGAGCAGCCGTGCCTTCTGTTGCTCCAAAAGGGTTGAACATCTGCATGGCCTGCTCGAACATTTCCATATTCTTACGGGCATGTTCTTCCACTAAATCAAAGGCTTGKCCGCCRAATGCATTAGATACATGGTCGCGATACTTATCTTGATCGCGTGTCAAAGAAGAAATAGAGGCATCCAGRAAACTGGGGACAACAGCTTGCATTTGATCGCCGTAAAACCGGATAAGTTGGCGCAAAAACGAGATYGGCARCAGATTTTCACCTTTATTTTCTTCTTCGAAAATAATCTGYGTCAGCACCGTGCGGGTAATATCTTSGCCCGATTTTGCATCAATAACGGTAAAATCGTCTTCTTGCTTGACCATAACAGCCAAGTCTTCAAGCGTCACATAAGTAGATGTGCCTGTATTATAGAGGCGCCGATTGGCATATTTTTTTATTACCGTTGGCGATTCGGATTGRGCCATGGCGTTACTTTCCTGTTSTTGTGCCGCCAAAAACAATTGCCCGGCAACACTCCCACAATTTGYRCTATTYCCTRCYAGTCTATGCATTTTTTGCACTGCACATCCATCTTTTTTGCAACTGCAGCATAATTGRCGGTATATTCCAGCCAATAACGACCGGCCAGTTCTGCTGCAATTCGCCTAAAGCATAGCTGGCATGCATCAACATTGCTTGCCAGAGTAGCAATATGGCAGCATGTAACCGCCAAGCTTACGGGGAGGCAGCGTTTACAAACATTGCGTTATTGGCGCGCCAAATTTCCATCACAAATCCATGATTTTGCCAAAAGAACCTCTGCGCAAAATTATTTTAGTCAACCAATGAATATTGAACATCAAGGGTAGCACGCATGTCCTCATCATCAGATATTGTTATAGTCGCAGCCGGTCGTACGGCCGTTGGCTCCTTCAGCGGAGCATTTGCAAACACACCAGCCCATGATTTGGGTTCAGCTGTCATTCAGGGCCTGCTGTCTCGCGCCGGTCTGGAAGCACAGGATGTAAATGAGGTTATCCTCGGTCAGGTTCTGACGGCTGCTGCAGGCCAAAACCCTGCACGCCAGGCATCCATCAATGCAGGTCTGCCTATTGAGACCACAGCTTGGGGCCTCAATCAGGTTTGCGGTTCCGGCCTGCGCGCTGTTGCACTGGGTGCTCAGCAAATTATGTCAGGCGATGCAGGTATCGTTATTGCTGGTGGGCAGGAAAACATGTCGCTGTCTCCGCATGCGCAGCATTTGCGCGCTGGCGTTAAAATGGGCGATTACAAAATGATCGACACCATGATTAGAGATGGCCTTTGGGATGCCTTTAATGGCTATCACATGGGCAACACGGCAGAAAACGTTGCCAACAAATGGGAAATCAGTCGCGAGCAGCAAGATAATTTCGCCCTCGCCTCCCAGAACAAAGCCGAAGCTGCGCAGAAAGCTGGTAAATTCAAAGACGAAATCATTCCTTTCACCGTTAAAACCCGTAAGGGCGAAACCATTGTTGCTGATGATGAATATATCCGTCACGGCGCAACCGCTGAAAGCATTGCCAAACCACGCCCTGCCTTCGTCAAAGACGGCTCTGTAACTGCCGCCAATGCATCTGGCCTCAATGATGGCGCTGCTGCCGTCATGCTGATGAGCGCCGCGGAAGCTGAAAAACGTGGCCTAACCCCCATCGCCCGTATCGCCAGCTCGGCAACCGCC
>NVXB01000139.1 GCA_002746425.1 Hyphomicrobiales bacterium
GATGTAAATGTTTCTTACATTAACATAGATAGGCACTATCCAGCGCAGGTCAAGTCTAATGTAAATGTTTTTTACATTATTCGGTAATGATGGAGGAGCAATCCGGCCATATCCGCGAGGTTGGCTTTGAGCTGTATCAGCACATGCTGGAAGAGGCCGTTGCCAGCCTGAAAGCCGGTGATCTGGATGACGCGATTGAGGATCAATGGTCACCGCAAATCACCCTTGGTCTAGCGGTGATGATACCGGAAAGCTATGTGCCCGATTTGCAATTGCGCCTCACGCTTTACAAGCGCCTGTCTGCGCTTGAAGACGCCACAGAAATTGATGAGTTTGGCGCAGAATTGATCGACCGTTTTGGGCCATTGCCCGAAGAGGTGGATCATCTTCTCAAATTGGTTTTCGTCAAGCAATTATGCCGCCGTTGCAACATTGCCAAGGTCGATGCCGGGCCAAAAGGCATGGTCATTACCCTGCGCAATGGCACATTCCCCAACCCGCCGGGGCTGATCCAGTATATTTCCGATCAGGGCAAGCTGGCCAAAATTAGGCCCGATCAAAAGATCGTCTTGATCCGCGATTGGCCAAAGCCATTGCAACGTTTGAAAGGTGCCGCCGTGGCGCTGACTCAATTGGCGAAACTGGCCGAAGAAGACAACTAGGTTCTTCGGCCCCAATTCTGCCCAAGCTGTACTTGTTAGTTATGTTCGGCGTCAGCCGCTGTGCGGGTAATCGCTTCGGCCAGGGTTTCTGGCTCCTGCGCGCCCATAATGGCGTATTTCTGGCCCAGAATGAAGCATGGCACGCCCGTAACGCCCATTTTCTGCGCTTGTTCGATCTGCTGCGTTACCAAATCCTTGGCGAGGCCGGTGTGCAGCTTATCGGCAATCTCATCATCATCCATGCCGATATCACCGGCCAAAGCCGCCAGCACATCATCATCACCAATGTTCTGACCTTCCATGAAATAGGCCTGAAACAACCGCTCGGCCATCTGGTTTTGCAGCTCTTCCTGCTCAGCCCAATGGATAAGGCGATGCGCATCCAGCGTGTTGGATGAATATTCGATGAGATCAAACGCGAAGGGAATATCCATCGCCGCGCCGGTCTCTTCGATCTGGGTATAGGCCGTTTGCGCATGTTCCTTGCCGCCAAATTTCTCCGCCAGATATTCTGCGCGCGGCTTGCCGGTTTTGGGCAGTGTGCCATCCAGCTGAAACGGCATCCAGTGAACATCCAGCGCAATACCATCCAGCAGGTTTTCCGCCATTTCCAGCCGCTTTTTGCCGATGTAGCACCAAGGGCACATGATGTCGGAAACAACGTCAACTCGTATCGTTTGCATATTTTTGAACCTTAAAACCTATTCGGTTTCCCACCATGTCGCGGACTGGTAGCCATAGATTGAAGTTGTTTTTGGCACGGCGATGCGGGTGCGTCGTGCAACCCGTTGACCCGGCGCGTGATAGAGCGGAATAAAATACGTGCCGGACATGACTGCGCGGTCAAACGCGCGGACAGCGGCGACAAAATCACCCCGATCGCGAGCGGCGACCAGCGCATCAAGAGCAGCATCGATGGCAGGGCTGTTGGCACCAATTATGTTCTGTGTGCCAGGATTTTCTGAGGCGGCAGAGCCCCAGCGCCCGAATTGTTCTGTGCCTGGGGACAGCGATGCACTATAGCCCCGCATCAACATATCAAAATCAAACGACAGCCAGCGCTGCCAATATTGCGAGCTGTCTACTGTGCGCACCTGCATGTCGATACCAAGGCGCATCATATTACGCTGGAAAGCAAGGGCGAGGCGCTCATGTGCGCGGGTCAAACCCATGAATTCAAAAGATAATTGCTCACCAGTGGCCTTATTGGTCATTTTACCGTCGACCAGACCATACCCAGCTTGTTGCAACAATTTCAGCGCCTGACGCAGATTGGTGCGGTCATTGCCTGATCCATCACTTTTCGGCGGCGCGTAGGTGCCGTCAAGCAGGGCTTGATCAATCTGCGAAATATGATCACCCAAAATGGCGCGCTCGGCCTCGCTGATAGGGCGCTGATACGAGGAAAGTTCCGAATTTTGGAACAGACTCGCGGTGCGCACATATTGGTTGTTGAAAAGATTGGCATTGACCCATTCAAAGTCAAATAACAGCGTTAAGGCCTGACGGACGCGCTCATCAGAAAACATCGGGCGACGAACATTGAACACCATGGCCTGCATGGCCACCGGCGTCTTGGTCTCAAACACATTGAGGACAATATCGCCTTTCTGGACGGCCGGGAAATCATATTCCTTTGACCAGCGAATCGGGCTGCCCTCGCCATTAATATCAAACAGCCCCGTGCGAAAAGCCTCAAAGCGTGAGGTCTCATTACGGTAATAATCGACAATCAACTCATCGAAATTATCAAGACCGCGCTTGATCGGCAGATCCTTTCCCCAGTAGTCGGGGTTCCGCTTCATCACAACACGGGTGCCTGGCTTAACGCTTTCCACCACATAGGGGCCGGAGCCAATAAATGGTGTCATGGTTGTTTCGCCGAATTCATCTTCAGTAATCGCGTGTTTAGGCACGATGGGAACAAGACCGATCAGCAAGGGAAGTTCGCGATTGGAACCATCAGCAAAATTCATGCGCAGACCGTTGTCGCCAATGCGTTCAACGCTCGTGATCGCCTTCATGCGGTTGGCGAGGTGAGGAGCGCCTTTTTCCCGTAACATGTCGATGGTGAAGAGCACGTCATCCACGGTGATTGGAACACCATCGGAGAATTTGGCTTCCGGGCGGATGGTGATCTCCAGAAAGGTGCGCTCCGGATCCGTCTTTATGGTTTCCGCAATAAGCCCATACATAGTGAAGGGTTCATCATAGCTGCGGAACATCAGGCCTTCATAGACATTGGGGCCAAGCGTGCTGTCGAACATGCCGAGCGGCACAGCGCCTTTGCGGATGAAGACATTCATGCTGTCGAACACACCCTGAAAACCCCAACCAATGCGACCGCCTTTGGGGGCGCTAGGATTAGCATAAGGCAGATGTGTGAAATCTGCCGGGAGGGCAGGAGAGCCATGCATGGCAATACCGTGTGGCGGATTGCCCACCGGGCCGGTGTAAGCTTCGCCCATTGGCGCATCTTGCGCGCGGGCTGGTTTGGCATCTTGCGCCAGGCTTGGGGTGGCCGAAAGCGCCAGCGCCAGCAGGCTGGCAGCAACGGCGCGGCCCAGCTTGGCGGGCAGCATTGAAGAATACGGCATCAAAGATTCAAATTTCATCAGCACCATGGCTTTGCTCTCCAGAAACGGTAACGCGATTCGAGTTTTATTCAGTTGAGCAGACTATGCCCCACGTGACACTGATATGGCAAACCTCTGGTATAAATGCCGATGGGTAACAGTTATGGACAATTTATTGCCTCAATTATTCGTCACCCAGAGGCTCTAGCCTGCGTCAATTAACGCAAAAGCCATTTTGGGTTTGCGAGAACGCAGCAAATTTGTAACATACAGTGCAATAGGGGTGCAGGTCTGAAGTTCCTGCGAAATTGGGGTCTGGACCCTAGCAAACCAAATCGAACGGCGAGCCGTCAGAATGATTTTAGATATGAAACTTACAAAAGCACTTTTGGTCGCGGGAGCCGCCATTTTCAGCCTGTCAGGCATTGCCATTGCGCAAGATGCTGCGCCAGGCGCAGCTGGACCTGCCGCATGGATCAAGGTTTGTAACGTCGAACCAAAATCCAAAAAAGAGATTTGCCTGACCACTCAGGAAATTCGCGCTGATTCTGGCCAGTTTCTGGCCTCTGTCGCCATTCGAGAGATTGGCAAGGATGGCAAAAAGAGCCTGATTATTGCCGTGCCGCCGGGCATGCTGATTCAGCCTGGCCTGCGCCTGCAGGTCGACAAGAACAAACAGCGCGAAATCAAATACGGCATTTGCTTTCCAAACGCTTGCTACGCGGAGCTGAACATCACACCTGACGTGATTGCCGAGATGAAACGCGGCAACCAGCTGACATTGACCACGCTTAACCAGCAGGCCAAAGCGATCAATTTTCAGCTGACACTGATTGGCTTTACATCAAGCTATGATGGTGAAGCGATTGATCCGGCGCAGCTGCAAGCCCAGCAGAAAAAACTGCGCGATGAGCTGCAGAAAAAAGCCGAGGCCGCACGCCAAAAGCTGATCGAACAACAGCAAAAAGCAACCGCCAACTAATCTGGCAGCTTTGCTGAGAGTTTTTAAAAAGGGTGCTCGCTTAGACGGGCGCCCTTTTTGTTTGTTGGGGTATGACCAAACAGAGAAGGCGGTGTATGGCCCATTTTGTTTTGGGCTTGGCTTGAAGTTGCGACCTCCCGCGCACTCGTTTCCCGGACTTGATCCGGGACCTTCAGCTCCCAGCCTCCTCATGATTGGCTCTATAGCGTGTCAGTGTCTTACGGATGGCGATAAAGACCCCGGATCAAGTCCGGGGAGCGCCTGATGATTGATGATTTGGGTTGCAGTTATTTAGCTGAGGTTATGGGATGCGGTGATGCGCCAGACATACACCACCGTCATCCTCGGGCTTGACCCGGGGACCCATCAGCATAAGCGATTTGTTTTTCTCAACAACCAGCCATTTAGATGCATCACTTCCGTTGCATGGGTCCCCGGGTCAAGCCCGAGGATGACGGATGGGCCTTTCTAAGCCCCTTAGAATCTTGCCCGCAGCCCTGCGTTAAACGCTCCACCAACCTGATCACTTGCAGGCCCAGCAAATGTCATTTCACTGTCCAGCGTAAAGGCCAGAAAGTCACTGTGTGTGAACGTAAAGTTAGCGCCCAAAAGACCGCCAAGTTTCACATCGTCTTCCTGTGTCTGCGCACGAAGGTCTGTGCTGAGCATGGTGAATGACACATTCTTGGACATATCTTGCTGCGCATTGACCCCGCCGCGAATGGCAGCTGTCCATAACAGGCCGGACGCCGTCGTGCCGGACACTTGCGCCGCAAGCTGCAAGCGCCCGGACAGGACGGAAACCTGATGGCCATCAACATCCATCGCACCATCAACAGAGCTGTCTTCGGTATAGCCCTTTCGCCATTGGGTGGCATAAGCAACGGTGGCAGAAGGGATCAGTATCCCGCCAGAAATGCCCACCGGCACATTGGCACCGAAAGTAATGCTGGTATCGGCATAGACGCCAGAGGCATCGCCGCCGGTGATTTCTTCAATGCCGCCTGTTACCAAATTGTTGGCCTGCAAACGGGTGCCAGGATCGCCAGCAGCATAACCAAGGGTGAGGGTGCCATCGGCAAACAATCCGCCGCCATTTTGGCCAAAGGCGCTTTCTATACGGCCGAAGACGCCAGCGAATAGCGAGTGTGTTTCAATGTTTTCTGCGCCGGTCTTGTTCAAAGAAAGGTCTTCAAAGGCCAGCGATGAATAGGCATAACCGCCAAAGGCCCCAAACAGGGCATTGCTGGTTGGCGCGGTATCGGCACCCACTACAACACCGCCATAGTGATGGCCCGTGCGGCCAGAAAGGCCTTGTGCGCCTCGGCTTTGATAGCCACCAAAAGCTTTGGTCCATGCATTCCAGCCAAGTTCCTCGCCTTGCTCATCGAGCATGGCAGCACCGCTGTTGATACCCGCATCGTTCAGCGCCCATGCTTGCGCAATACGGCCGGACACAGCACCGCGAATGGCACTGGATAAATCTCCCAAAACAGCGCCTGCAGTGGCTTCGCGCGAAAGATCAGCGACGGTTACGGTGGTGCTACCTGCACCGCCCAAACCAGGAGTTTGCACCACAAAAGGTGCACCATTAACCACCAGTATATCGGGCCCAGACGGCGCCGGTGTGAAATTTTCAAAGGTCCAACGCCAGGCAATGTCGTGGCCATTATGGTCAAGCGTTACAGTATCGGTGCCAGCGGCCATGCGAATACGGCCTTGAATGCGGCTGCCAGCAGACAGGGTGAGGCTGTCATTACCATTACTCAAATTGATGGCGCGCTGGGCTGTCGTAGCTGCAAATATCAATCCCGAATTTGTCAACTCTACAGCTGTGCTGGAAAGCACGCCAATAAGGCCATTGGTGCTAACTCTAATCGAGCCGCTGTTAAAAATCGCAACATCGTTAGAGTTTAGGTTGTAAATGCCAAATGCCGAATTGCCGCTCGTGTTAATCTGCCCACTGTTGGTAATGACCGCGTCGTTAGAAGATAAATTGTAAATCCCGTGGGCATTTGCGCCCGACGTATCAATCTGTCCGCTATTGGTGATGACAACGTCCAAGGAATTCGTGTTGTAAATCCCAGCGGCATTTGTGCCCAGCGTCTCAATCTGCCCGCTATTAGTGATGACAACGCCCGAGGAGCTCGAGTTGAAAATCCCGCGGGCATTTACGACCGACGTATCAATCTGCCCGCTATTGGTGATGACAGTGTCGGAGGAGATCACGTTGAAAATCCCGTGGGCGTTTGTGTTTGACGTATCAATCTGTCCGCTATTGGTAATGACAGAGTTGACGGAGCCTCGGTTGTAAATCCCATAGGCATTTACGCCTGACGTATCAATCTGCCCGCTATTGGTGATGACAGTGTCGGAGGAGTTCAGATTATAAATCCCAAAGCCAGTAGTGCCTGACGTATCAATCTGCCCACTATTGATGATGACAGTGTCGGGGGAAGCATTGTTTAAAATCCCATAGGCAGTAGCGCCTGTTGTATCAATCTGTCCGCTGTTGGTGATGACAGTGTCGGAGGAGATCAGATTGTAAATCCCAAAAGCAGTAGCACCTGACGTATCGATCTGTCCGTTATTGATGACAGCGGTGTTAGAGGAGTTCCGGTTGTAGATCCCAAAGGCAGTAGCGCCTGACGTATCGATCTGTCCGTTATTGGTGATAACAGAGTTGACGGAGTTCAAATTGTATATCCCAAAGCTAGAAACATCTATCAAGCCATTGTTTGTAATAGTATTTTGACCAATAAACCTAAAGAAAATTCCCAAAGCCGTCCCAGTAATACTAGCACCGGATACAACCGTCAGACTGTGGCCGCCGCCCGTAATTGGGCTGGCATTGCCAGTACCATTTGTCTGGGTATTAGCGCCGGATACAACAAAATCCGTGGCAAAAGCAGGGTGAACGATAGCTACAATAATGCCAGCGAGCAGAATAATTTTTTTCAAAACAAATAGTCCAAATTAAATTGGCAAATGTAAAAAGCAAAAGAATCAAAAAAATAATATTTGTAAAATTAACCAATGGGTTCGGCGTCGTCAACGCACGCAACACATGAACTCTATTAATAGTTAATTTTATTGATTTTCTTAATATTTTGGTAACTTATTTTTAAGTATTTGTTCTCGTCGTTTCTTACTTTGAAGAAAACTAAGGTCACTGTGCCCTGTGTCGTTAGAACCATTCCCGACATGTCATTGGCCCTCAACATCGCTCCAGACAGCAAGATCTAAGTCTTGGGCAGGTTTGGGGCGTGGAGGAGCGGCAAGGAGTATTCAGCGGTCATTGCCATTTGTTTCGCCGTCATCCCAAGACTTGAGAAGCCTGTCCTCAACTAGATTGGGGAGGGATCCAGAGATGCGCGCGCATTGCATTGCCATCACTTGCCACATTGTTCCGTGCCAATCTGGATACCAAGGTCAAGCCTTGGCATGACGAAACGGGGAGTGCAGCACCGCAGTGGGCAGGGTTTGGCGAAACACTAAGGGAGAGAATGGTAAAACTGAGGCGGCTTGTCTGGCTAGACTATGGTTTCGCGCAGTATGCAGTCGCCGCATCCCGGACTTGATCCGGGATCTTTTGTGCCAA
>NVXB01000041.1 GCA_002746425.1 Hyphomicrobiales bacterium
CGCACATTGCGTTTGGAATTCGCGCCCACAACTCTGCCGATGATATCGTTAACCCAGGGGCCGGCGGCGTTGACGATAGCGCGAGCCGTGATTTCGCTTTGCTCTCCGCTCAGCGTATCGGTCATTTGCACCCGCCACAATTCACCCTCTCGGCGCGCCGACGTGCAAAGGGTGCGGGTGCGAATGACAGCGCCTTTCTCAGCGGCATCCAGCGCATTCAGCACGACTAGCCGGGCATCATCCACCCAGCAATCAGAATATTCAAAACCCTTGGTGTAAGTGTCCTTGAGTGGCGCGCCTTCCGGGTCGCTTTTCAGATTAAGCGTCCGCGTGCCGGGCAGCTTTTTGCGCCCGCCCAGATGGTCGTACAAAAACAATCCAAGCCGGATAAGCCAAGCAGGCCTGTCATCCGGGCTATGAGGTAAAACAAACCGCATTGGCCAAATAATATGGGAAGCAGAATTGAGCAAAATCTCGCGCTCAATCAGCGCCTCGCGCACCAAACGAAATTCGTAATATTCAAGATAACGCAGGCCGCCATGCACCAGTTTGCCCGACCTGGATGAGGTGCCTTGGGCCAAATCATCCTTTTCGCACAGCATCACCGATAGACCTCGACCCGCAGCATCGCGCGCAATGCCAGCGCCATTGATGCCGCCGCCTATTACAAAAAGGTCTACAGTTTCACTCATCCCAGCCTTCTATCCCTCAACACGGGTTACGGGGCGGCGCAGATTTCAAAAACCGACGAACTTCTTCGGCGGCCTGCTCTGCGGCGAAAGTAATGGTGCGCATTGATGCACCTGCGATATGCGGGGTTAGTGTCACATTATCAAGCTGCAACAAAGGCCAATCGGAGGGCACCGGCTCGATAGAAAAAGTCTCCAGCATCGCGCCGCCCAAATCACCCTCGGTCAACGCTTCATACAACGCATCATAATCGCAAAGCGGGCCACGTGCGGTGTTCACAAACAGCGCGCCGGGCTTCATTTTGGCAAAGCTGTCGGCGTTCATGATGTGCTTGGTTTCTTCGGTAACGCGGGGATGCAGCGTCACGATATCCGAGTCGCTCAAAACCCGGTCCAGAGAGACCAGCTCAACACCATCGGCAAGATCTTCGCGCGATAGCTGCACATAAGGATCATTGACCAGAATTTTGCAGCCAAAGGCTTTGAGTAGCCGAACAACTTTGGTGCCAATATTACCGTAGCCGATAATGCCGACCGTCATTTCGCTCAGCTCGCGACCGGTCATATCCGCGCGGTATAAATCGCCGCGCCAATTGCCCGAGCGCAGCGCTTCGTGGCCAACACGGATTTTACGGGTTTCGGTCAGGATCGCACCAATGGTGAACTCGGCCACCGCACTGGCATTCCGGCCCGGCGTATTAACCACCAACACGCCATGGGCACGTGCCGCTTCCATATCGATGTTAACCGGCCCACCGCGCGAAACTGCAATCATCTTCAAATTGGGCAGACGCTCAAAAACGCTGCGCGGCATGGGCGCAAGATGGGTGATCAGCACTTCGGCATCACCAATAAAATCAACGACACCATCGGCAGTGCCAAAATACTCGGTCAGGCCCTTCATTTCGCCGCTCTCAATGCCATTTGCCATCGGCTCATCGGGCCAATTGTCTTTTTGAGTGCGTGTTTCAACCAAATCACCACAGGCCTCCAGCAGCTTTTCTTCAAAAACCTCCGGTAGCATGAAATGATCTCCGATAATGGCGATTTGCCGCGTCATGAATTCTTCTCCTGAAATTTTGCCATATCCTCCCAAATCGGCTCCAATGCCTGCCTCGTGGCAATATATTGGTCTAGCAACCCATCATAATGACGGGCCAATTCTGGTTCTGGGGTCTCAGCTTCGTTGAGAAGCGGATTAACCCAGACATCCACACAATCATCCATAGTGTCGTAGGCCCCAATGGTAAGAGCGGCCATCATAGCGGCCCCCGCAGCGCCTGCTTCCTCTCTGGAAGAGGAGCGGATGGGTCTGTTCAGCATGGCGGCAAGAATACCGCTCAATGCGCTGGATTTGGCCGCGCCACCACTCAGGCGCACCTCATCCGGTAATGCGCCCATCGCGCTATAACAATCTCGGGTTGCTAATGCCAGCCCCTCGGCAACGCTGCGCAACATATCGCCAAAACGGTGCGATGAATTGAGGCCGACAAAGCTGGCGCGGGCATTACTATCGACAAAGGGCCCGCGCTCTCCAGCTTCAGAAATATAAGGGTGATACAAAATTGTGCCCGGCTTGCTGGAACTAATCCAGCGGTCCACATGGGTCAGTAATTCTTTGTGAGTCACCGTTTGGCCAAGGCTTTCGATCAGTTCCGCCGCGACATTAAGCAGCCAGTCCAAATTAAGCGTTGCCGCCATATTGGATTGAATTTGCAGAACCTGCCCTGCCATTGGCAACACCATGACATAGCCGGTTTTATCTTCATTCAGCCACACATCGCGGTCTGATACCACGCGCATATGCATGCCGGTTGTGCCCAAAATCGTGCAACCTACATTGAGGCCTTTTGCGTAAACGCCGCCGCCCATGGCGGTACACACCACGTCCACAAACCCAAGGCAAACAGGTGTTCCCTGCAACAAACCGGTTTGTGCAGCCGCAGCAGCAGAAACCGGAAAACTGTCTTTGGACCCATCCATGACAGGCGGTAACAAGCTGCGTTTTGAGGTCAACCCAAGCGCCTCAATAACATCGTCATCATAATGCCGGGTTTGGTAATTACCAAAGGTGAACATGGCTTCGGAGGGGTCCGTAACCCGCTCACCTGTCATTTTCAGATAAAGCCAATCCTTGCAGTGCAAAGCGGTTTCTGCGCCTTCCAGAAACTCAGGCTTATCAGATTGCATATAGGCAAGTTGGGTGCCCTGCTGGCAGACATTCAAACCAGTGCCAGTCGCTTCAAAGCGCGCCCGATCTGCATGGGTTGCCCGTAAGCGGCGCACCGCGGGTGTCGCGCGCGAATCCAGCCACAACCAGCCATCGCCAATGGGCGCATCATTTTTGCCAACAAGCCAGGTGCCATCGCCTTGCCCGGTGATGGCTATGGCAGCGGTTCGTTTGGCAAGGTCGGGAATTTTTTGGCCCAAATCACGCAATGTGGTGGCACAATCATCCCAGGTTTGGCCCAGCGGCTGAGTGGCAGCACCATCTGGTGACACCGAATATCTGTTCGGAACAGAGGCGACATCAATCTGCCGCCCAGACAAATCAAACGCGACGGATTTTAT
Organism: Hyphomicrobiales bacterium; assembly: GCA_002746425.1. Lineage (GTDB taxonomy): Bacteria > Pseudomonadota > Alphaproteobacteria > Rhizobiales. Next base: position 3,261 of record NVXB01000041.1, read on the forward strand.
CACCGACGTGCCTGCATCTATCCCGATCAGAATGTCTTTGCTCATTTGGCAATCACCTGCCCGTGGCTGACAGCAGCGCCAGTATCTGGATCAAAAATATGCAAATCTGACGGATTAAGCTGAATAGAAATCGCATCACCTTCATTCAASGCCGCRCGATCATGCTCCACCAGCACAATCGTGCTATTGGCAAAACTTGCGGCGATGTGGCTTTGGTCTCCCAACCACTGATTAGCAACAACCTTTGCCACCGCGCCATCCTGCGTGCGTTTTACCGCATAGGGGCGTACGCCGATGGTGATTTTTCCCATCGACAACATTTTGGCACGCACATCCGGCGCAAAAGAAGATTCAGCGTAGGTCAAATCCAGATCACCCTGCAGRCTCAATTGTATATTGCCGCCAGWACTTGATACRGTTGCGGGAAACACATTCATTGGCGGCTCGCCAACAAARGTGCCGGTAAACAAATTCGCCGGCCTTTCYTTAATCTCGCTRGGGCTGGCAAATTGYTGCAGCTCGCCRCCCTCCATCACCGCAATCTTATCGGCCAACGCATTGGCTTCGGTTTGATCATGGGTCACCAGAATAGCGGTTTGGCCGCGCTCTTTAATGTAATGTTTGATACGACCACGAAGCAGCGTGCGCAATTGCGGCTCCARCTGGCCCATCGGYYCRTCCAGCAAATGCARATCRGCATCRCGGATCAGGGCTCTTGCRAGCGAKGCRCGCTGTTGCTGCCCGCCTGATACCGACGATGGRTARCGRTCGAGAAAGCTGGTGATTTCCAGCATTTCGGCCATATCATTGACTTTTTTAGCCACTTCAGTCGCGCTCAAGCTGGTCGCTTTAAGAGCAAACGCAATGTTGTCGCGCACCGTAACAGTTGGATAGAGCGAATAACCTTCAAAGGCCATCGCCACATTGCGCAAGACAGGGCGGAATGTTTGCACTTCGCGCCCGGCAAGATGAATTTTACCCCGGCTGACCGCCTCAAACCCGGCAATCATGCGCAAAATCGAGGTTTTACCGCAGCCGGATGAACCCAGCAGCGCGATGATATCGCCCTGGGCAACTTCCATGCTCACATTCTTGACCGCATGAACGCCTTGATCAATCGGGCCATAAAACTTGTCGATATTTTCCAGTCGCAGCATTGTCTCACTCATGCGGCAGCCCCCTGAAGCACGGCTTCCGGCTCGATTCTGTTGCCGCTTGCACGATCGAACAGCAACGCATTGCTGGCATCAACAGCGACATAGGCTTTGCCATGATCTGGCCCCGGTGTGCCAGCAGGCCGCGATACCATGACCTCGCGGCCACGCGCGGTGTGCACCAAAGTAATTGTCTTCTCGTTCAAAGGCGTCTCGGCCTCCACAGTTACCGGGAAAGAACCCGGCGTATTTTCATCAACAAAGCGAATGGCCTCCGGGCGAATACCCAAAACGCATTCACTCCCGATTGAGCCAGCAAAGCCCTGATCAATCGCCACCGCCTGATCTGACAGGCGAACCTGCACGCCAGTGTCACTACGCTCCGGCGCTACATCCAAAAGATTGATCATCGGATCGCCAAACAGGCGCGCAATTTCAACATTTCCGGGTCGCAGATAGATATCCTCCGGCGTGCCGTATTGCTGGATGCCACGCTCATTCATCACCGCGATATTATCGCCAAATGCCATCGCTTCTTTATAATCCTGCGTCACATAAATCACCGTGGCATTTTGGCTTTTCAGCAGCCGTGGCAACTCCAACCGCATTTCAAAACGCAGTTTTGCATCAACATTGCGCAGCGGATCATCAAGCAGCAAAATGGAAGGCTGTCCGGCCAACGCACGCGCAAGGGCGGTACGCTGCTTTTGGCCATTAGACAGCTCTTTGGGTTTATGGCTAAGCACATGATCGATCTTCAAAAGCCGCGCCAGACTTTCAACACCATCCTTGATAGCGGACTTGCTTTGTCTGCGCGCCGTTAGCGGGCTGGCAATATTTTCGCGCGCATCCATATGCGGAAACAGTGCGAAATTCTGAAAGGCCATGCCAATGCCACGATCTTCCGGCTCGACCCCATCCATATCCAGCCCGTTGACCTCAATCGTGCCAGAATCAGGTTCAATCACTCCGGAGATCAGGCGCAGTAAAACCGTTTTACCCGCACCCGAAGGGCCAAAAAGCACCAGAGTCTGTCCCTTTTCAACGGCCAGTGAAACACCATCAAGCACCAAATCATTCTTGAATGATTTAACGACGTTTGTGAGTTTGAGACTCATGATTTACCCTTTCACCGCGCCAAGCGACAGGCCTTCAACCAGATAACGCTGAGCATACATAGCCAGCGCAAAAGTTGGCGCAATCGACATCACAATACCCGACGCAATCTGGCCATACTGAATGCCCGACGCCGTGATAAAGGCCAGCGCACCCACCGTTACCGGTTGCTTGTCAGCCGATGCCAGCACCAGCGCGAAAATGAAATTGTTCCAGGCAAAGATGAACGCCAACAACCCGGCTGCGGCAATGCCTGGCCCCGCAAGCGGCAGCGCAATTTTGCGGAATGTCGCAAACCAGCTATGCCCGGCAATACGGTAGGCATATTCAATATCAACCGGGATATCCTCAAAATAACCGCGCACAATCCACAGGATCAACGGCAGCACAATCAACTGATACACCCAGATGAGCCCGATATACGTATCGGCCAACCCCATCTGCTGGAAGTAAATTGTCAGTGGCAACAACACCAACAAAGGCGGCGCGAAGCGGAACGACAACAAGGTRAAGGCGATATCTTCCGAACCACGGAATTTCAGGCGGGCAAAGGCATAGGCCGCAGGCACACCCAGGATCAGCCCCACCGCCACAGATGTGGTCGACAGGAACAAGGAGTTGAAAAGGTTGCCCATGAAACTAATCTCAAGGGARCCCGCTGCGGTTTCCAAAGTGCCRGTGATGATGGCYTTRTAATTGGTGATWGTCGGTTCRAAGAAAATCGACGGMGGCACCCGCAAAATKGTYTCRTTTGTCTGGAAKGACATCAAGAAAATCCAGAAAATMGGGAACATAAAAAACAAAATTATGAGGGTAATTGCGACGCCGCGAAAGATGCGTTCAGGTGTGCTCATGGTTTCCATAGCAGTCTCCTTACCCGTTACCGCGTGCGTTTTCACGCAGGCGTAGCCAGTTTTTGATGAACATACTCGACAGGAAGTAGGTGATCGCCCAAAGGATCATCAACAATGCGGACGAACGACCGATATTTGTCGACTGGAAGAAATTCAAATAGGCCTCAACCTGAAACACGGTCAGCGTGTCGCCCGGTCCGCCCTGCGTCATGGCATAGATAATGTCGAACTGCTGGATGGATTCAATCACCCGGAACAAGGTCGCGGTGAGAAGAAACGGCGTCAGCATCGGCAAGGTGATGCGCCGGAACACAAAGTGTCGCGGCACCCCGTCCAGCTCCGCCGCCTCAAAGGGCTGGCGCGGCAAAGAGCGCAATCCGGCCAACAGCAGGATCATGATGAAGGGCGTATAGACCCACACATCAACCAGAACCACGGTGAACATGGCGGTTGTCGGGCTGGAGGCCCAGCGCATGTCTTCCAAGCCAATCAGGCTTGCGAAATAACTCAAAATGCCAAAGCCAGGATTGGTCATCAGCTTCCACATCAACGATGCAAGAGCCGGCGCCGTCATCAAAGGCATYAGCAACATGATGGAGACAAAATTGTTGAACCGGGTGCGCTTTTGCAGCAGCACGGCAATGGCAAGGCCCAGTATCAGCTCGATACCAACGGTYAGAACMGCRTAGGTCATGGAGACCTTGAGCGTGTTCCAAAACGATGGATCGGTCATRAAATTGAGATARTTTTCACCCCAGTTCCACTTACGCGCCCAAGGCTGCGACAARCGAAARCGTTGCAATGAATAAGCAACGGCGGTGAAGAATGGAACCAGAATACCAATACAAACCAGGAGYGCRGGCAGACTCAGTAAATAAGGCAGATAGCGTCTGCTGACTTTAAAACGCTTCTTTTTTGGCGCGGACGACATCACATCAGCCATAAAGAAATACTCCCGATCTCCATTAKCACATGGGAAGATCGTTTATGTTATTCRTCGTTTTTGCAAGGGGTATGGRCCCGCCTCAATGTGAGGCGAGCCCAWGCGGGAGAGAAACTCTATCCGAGGCCTGCTTCTTTCAGCTGRCGATTTACGCTCTGTGCAAGCTGGTCAAGACCCTCATCCACAGGCACTTCATTCGCCACCATCTTCTGCAAAGTGGARGCCCACTCTGTTGTCARATCGAAGAAYAAAGGCTGAGGCGTGAAGTGAATTTTTGCACCAGGTGCAGACACATCATGCATTTCAACATAGCCAGGATAGCTGTTGTTGAGACGATCACGGAAGGAACCRTCAGCCCAAACAGATTTRCGAACYGGGTTCACAAAATCCATTTTTGTTGCGCCAAACAGAGCATGCTCAGGACCAGATGCCCACTGCATGAAGTACCATGCTGCATCTTTTTGCTTGGAGAAACTGGACATTGCCAAAGACCAAATCCAGATATTTGGTGTTGGTGCTTTAGCATCCGGGTTAGCTGCAAAGGCTGAATAGGCAAGGTTGCCAGCTTCAGCATTRTCGCCGCCATTCATGAARTAGCCGAGAATATCAGCATCATAAATCATGGCAGATTTGCCAGCGCCAAGATCGGTTCCCACTTGATACCAAGTGTGAGTTGACCAATCGGGAGSACCACTATCCTGAATCATTTTGACCCATTTAGAGTGATATTCCTTAGACACAGATGTGTTCATTGCAGCGGACAAAGTGCCATCTGCCGCAACATTCAGATCTTTTTCACCAAAGTTAGCGTAACCGGACAAGAAGCCAGGGTGAATGGTTGCCCAAGAGCGTGATCCACGAACACCAATACCGTAACCGCTTCCACCCATGGCAGATTTCGCCGCAGCAGCGGTRTCCRTCAGCTCATCAATGTTRGTTGGTACGGACAAGCCAGCYTTTTTGAARATGTTGGCATTRTAGGYCAGGTTRTTCTGCTCRTARCCCCAAGGAATACACCATTGTTTGGCATCATCAGAACCAAGCTCATCACCAGGTTTACCRTTCCATGCACAGGATTTACGCACGCCTTCCAGCATGTCTTCCCAATTATAGTCAGGRTTGGTTTTGGCATCGTCCTGAATGTACTCATTCAGATCATCAACCCAGCCAGCCGGACCATAAGTCCAKGTCATRTARGCACCGGTCATGAACGCATCATATTCGGTTGAACCGGATGCCAATGCAGCCGTTACCTTGTCGAAATAGACGTCTTCTGGGAACACATCATATTCAACTTCCATGCCRGTSAGATTYTTGAAGTTCTCAAGATTGGCAATCATCGCATCGGCRTATGGGTGCTTGTTCAAAAGCAGYTTTACGGTTTTGCCGGAATGTTTTTTCCAGTCAAAGCCGTTTTGGGCCAAGGCTTCGGTCGCAACRGCRTTTACCAGCACACCAGCGGTGGCAACTGAAACACCCATTGCCCCCAAACCGCGTATCACTGAACGCCGACTGATATTGCCGTCAACAAACGACTTGATCAGACTTTTCTCTTTTTCATACATATGGCTTCCTCCCAATATTTTGATAGATACTTAGAACTTAAGAAGCGCACTTGCGGTACGCTCATCGGTGATGAGGCCGCTTAAATAGCCGCTCATCAAAATAGACCCGATAGCCCGGGCCTTCTCGCTGCCGCCTGCGACGGCAACAATTCTCGTTTTTTTAATATCTGCCAATCCGACCGAAATAGTGCGCTCGGTCAGCGCTGTTTCCACGGCCACGCCTTCTTCATTAAAGAAATGGCCCAACAGCTCGCCAACGCCGCCCTGTGCTTTCACATCGCGGATTTCGTCTTGCTCAATCATGCCCGACGACACCAGCTGAGCGCTTAGCTCTGCGGTGCCAATGCCTACATATTTCAATTCAGAACGGGCGGCCATCTCCATCACTTCAGGCACGCCGCGCTGGGCCAGAATGATCTCGCGATCTTCAACCTTATTGGCAAAGAAAGGGACCGGCATGACATAGGCACTGGCGCCAGTTTTGGCGGCAAGCCGATGCATCACATCATGTGGGTTGGCCAAAAAATTGCGTGTTAAACCGCCAAGCAACGATACAAATTGCACACCATTGGCATCCATGCTGGAAAGTTGAGAAATACTTGCTGCCAGCGTTCGGCCATGGCCAAGCCCGATCAGCTTGTTGTTGCCGCTTTCAATTTCGCGACGAAGGAATTTTGCACCCGCAGCACCCAGTGGGCGCAGTGGCAAAGCCTCTTCATCCAACGTGGGAACAACTTCGCAATATTGCAGGCCAAAACGYTCTGAAATCGCCATTTCAAGCGCAACRCACTCGGCAATTTCGCCATCAATGGTAACTTTAACCGCRCCTTCCTGGTTGGCACGGGTGATCAGGCGATGCGCTTTAACGCTGGTGACACCGAGGCGTTTRGCAACTTCAGACTGGGTCAAACCACCCACGTAATGCAGCCACGCAGCCCGGATTGCCAGACTGGAATCGCCACCTCGTGGTTTACTGYTTCGCGCCATCAAACTCTCTTCAATCATCAACTGTAATAAATTACATCTTGTGAAAATTTTTTCATAAAACAAATTAACTGTCAACAACAATGCGCAAAGGCRCAGRCCCTGAAYCKATAGATTCAGGGTTTARAAGACTGATAAATAAGGGGTATTTATCTAGTAAATTAAGGTGGGAACTGTTGGAACATGATGCTTCACAGGCATGCGAGCAGCCACCTGTGGTAGTAAATGCACAATTACATAGCCGGCAAAATCTATGAAAACACGGNAATAGCCCCTAGCGCTGAGGAGAAAATTCCGTCTCAAACGCCTCTGCAAAGCCGGTYAAAATGACAAGAACAGATGCGGCTCCAGGATCAATATGCCCAAGTGAGCGCGCGCCCAGTTTGGCAGATCGCCCGAGCTTGGCKGTCATCTGAGCAGTGGCGCCCATGCCAGCTTCTGCGCCAACACATGCTGCTTTCAAACAGCTTGCGATTGACCCGCCTGCTTCCAGTTCCAACTCGGCGTGTTCAACAGCCGGTGTCCAGGCATCAATCATGGTTTTGTCGCCAGCTTTAGCCCCGCCGCGCTGAACAATGCCCTTTTTGAGCGCCGCAAGCAGGGCAACAACGGCCCCCGCATCCAGATTAAGCCGATCCGACATCGCCGTCGAAGCACTGGTGAATGCAGTGGCATAAAGCGGTCCGACTGAGGCACCAACGGCCCCTAAAAAGGTTGAACCTGTTAGGCTGCACATCGCGGAAATAGTGCCAGCGTCACCGCTCCCAAGAGCATCGCGCACGGCCCGCCAGCCGATATCCATTGAAACGCCATGATCACCATCACCAATGGCCCCATCAAGATCGCTCAACCAATCGCGCTTTTCATGAATTTTATCGGCTACTTTTAGCAACATTGCCCGAAAGATTTCCGGCGTGAGATCGCCTTCTTGAATAAGTTCATTCGTTGAAATGCTTGTTTTCTGTGTTGTCGCATTTGTTGCGGCTGTATCACGCACGTATTTTTTACCCGGCTCGCCCGTATCAACCATGCCAACTTGCAGAGAGGGCGTGTGACATGGATGATCCAGCAATTCGCGCAGCTCATCATCAAGTTTCATCAAGGATATCGAGGCACCGGCCATTTCCAGCGATGTCACATAATTGCCCACCCAAGAATGGTGTAAACTAACGCCCAATTCTTCCAGCCGCTGCCGTAACCGCCGATGCACAATATACAGTTCCATCAGGGATGTTGAGCCAAGGCCATTGACCAGAACGGCGACATTATCGCCCTTGCTCAAGGCCATATCCGCAAGCAGTAACTCAACCAAACGGTCGCTCACCACATCCGCTGGCTCAAGCACCGTTCTAAAAATGCCAGCCTCGCCATGGATGCCCATGCCGATTTCCATTTCATCATCGCCCAACTCAAAATTCAATTTGAGAGTCTGCGGCATGGAACATGCGCCAAGTGCAACACCGGCAGAGCGTGTCATGGCGTTGGCATGGCGGGTAACGCGCTCCACTTCCGCCATAGAGTAGGATTTGTCTGCGGCAGAACCGGCGCATTTAAAGACGAAAAAGCCGCCCGCAATACCGCGCCGCTCATCCAAACGCTCGATGGGCGCGGAGGCGACATCATCGGTGACGGTGATGGATTTTGCCGGGATATTTTCCAATGCCAGCGTTTCAGCCGCCATATCAAAATTCATCACATCGCCAGTGTAATTGCCAAAGACGAACAGGACGCCTGCACCGCCATCAGCGGCGCGCGCCGCATCAACTATTTGTTCTGGCGAGGGCGATGCAAATACATTTCCAACGGCTGCCGCATCGGCCAGGCCTTTGCCGACATAGCCCAAAAAGGCAGGCTCATGGCCCGAGCCACCACCGATGACAATGCCAACTTTGCCTGCGCGTGGTCCGTGATTGGACACAACGGCCCTGCCGGTTGGCCCCTCGACATGTATTAATTCGGGATGRGCRCCMAYYGCGCCCTCWATCAGCTCATTGATCACRTSATCTGGATTGTTRATCAGTTTTTTGGTCTTTTTATCCGTGGCCATGCGAGCTTCCCGTTTTGAAATCTGCGCACAGATAAAGGCGATTTGGCMGAAACCGTCAATTGCCGCATTTGCGGATAGGCCTGTTATCCAGAATTGTCTTCAGTGGAATCCATCAATTTTCGTAGATGACGCGCAAATAGCCATGTTGCGGGCACACCCAGCACACAGCCGCCGACGATCGCTGCACCCAATGGCAACACACTCCAACCCACCCAGGATAATATCAGCGATAGAAAGAACAGGTTGATGGCCATCGCGCCAGCGCCAAAGGGATAGAGCACCAATGTTAGTCGCCTCGTGCTCCATCCATTATTTTGGCCATTATTTTGGCCATTACTCACCGTCTGGCGACCAACCAGCCTACAGCCAGCAAAGACAGTACAAGCACGATGGATGCRCCCATAAACCAGAACTCCGCCGTAGCACTTTGGGCTTGSGGAATGGGCCTGCTATAAGCCGCCGCCAAAACCGGTGCGGGCAGAATTGTGAAAATCAAAAGCGTWAAAAACCGGGCCATATCAGGCCTCCTTTATAAAAGTTAGGTCTGGGTCAGATTTCGGTAAATTTGTGGCAATGCACGGGTCAGGCGTTCAGGCTCTGGAAGCAGCGTAAAACCGCCGCGACCAAAAATGCGGGCAAACCAATCCTGGCCATCCTCATCGATGATAATGCCATGCACCACCTGCCCCTTGCGCCTGGCTTCACTAACAGCCTTATGACTGTCCTCAATGCCGTGAATGCCTTCATAATGATCCAAATCATTGGGCTTGCCATCGGTCAAAACCAGCAGTAATTTACGAGAGGATTGCTCTTCATCCAGTTTCGCTGACATATGCCGTATGGCCGCGCCAAGGCGGGTGTAGTGACATGGCGACAAAGCACAGATACGCGCCGTGACATCGCCCGACATTTGCGTATCAAAGCCTTTGCAGCGCTTGATAAATACCCGGTCGCGTTTGAGCGATGAAAAGCCCCAAATGCCCAGGCGATCGCCGCTGGCATCGATACCGCCGGCAAGAGCAGCAAGCGATTCCCGAGCCACATCAATCACGCAGCTATCGCCAATAGCGGCCTCGGTGGAGCGCGATGTATCGAGCAAAAACGCCACGGACAAATCACGATCCGTGCGGCGCATCGACTGGTAAATTCGGTCGCTGGCACTGCCAGTGGCGCGCAAATTGACCTGCGCTTCGATCAGCGCATCCAAATCCAGCTCGCTACCCTCAATCTGGCGTGGGCGCATGATACGGCGTGGATGCAGCGCCTCAAACTGGCGGCGCACTTCGCGTAAACGGCGCGGATTTGGCACCAGCGGATGATCGGCATGGGTATCAGCCTCAACTTCCAACACCCGGCAATGATTTGGCATATAGGATTTGCTGCGATGGTCCCATTCTGGATAGAAAGCACCCTCCCCGGCCAAGCGTTCGTGGTCGGCATCATCGGGCGATAAATCCAGATGCAGGCGCAAACGCGTGGCGACTTTACGATCATGACGCGACAGAGCGATTTGATCCTGATCATCCGCCGCTTTTTGCGCGGCTTCATCGTCGTCATCATCAACGCTGCGGTTTAAATTCATGCTCTCGGCCCAGCTCAGAATCGATTCAAACCGGTGCATGATAAAGCTGTCCTTGCGGTTGGCTTCATCGCGGTTTTCGCGGCTGGCAAGTTTGCGCGATGTGACGCTCGCATTGGGCGGGGCTGCAGCCTCCTCATCGGTTTGCGCTTCGCCCGTGCCCGCTTTGGGTGCGCCAAGCTGAAGCCAAAACGGCACCGGCTTCATGGGTTGATAATTAAGCGGGGCCTGCATGTTCTTGTTGTAATCAGCAGGTGCCTGATAGTTCAGCACTTTGACCAGCTGCGCTTCAACAAAAGCTTCCTGGCGCGGTAGCATTGGACGGTTTCTGCCAACCAAAACATCGGCGCATAATCTTGCATATGGCACTCGCAACCCGGGACAAGCCGCTAAAGCTGGCGCGACAACCCGGTGCATCTCATCAATCATCAAAAGATCTGCCTGCAGCTGATCCTTTGGGAGATTTATGGGTTTGGAGACAGTGGCGCACGCCACCATCCACAGATAGGCGGCCTTATTGAGCAGCTTGTCTGAAAACACATCCAGAACCGGCGGCAGGCGCAAACGCTCGCCGTCAAAACGCGCCAAATGCACGGTTTCGCGCTGCGTGCCAAGCTTGCGTTTGATACCGAGACGGTGGAACGAGGGCGTTGCCGGGCTTTCACCAAGCTCAACGCCATCTGCACCATCAAGCGCCCGAAAAATCAGGCTTAGCGAGGGTCGGATATCCGCCATGGCAACCGCCTGATCGGCAAAGCCTTCCGGTGCATCAATCTGCGAGGCAAAACTATGCCACAGATCGCCAACCGTCTCTTCCGGCTCCATCAAATCAAGCGGGTTCAAAGCCATAGCAGCCTATCCGTAAACCACGGTGATCAGATCGCGCAGCGCCTGCTGCACATCTTTTTCATCGCTCAGCGGTTCAATAACAGCGGCCTGCAAGGCAAGTTCAATCTTCATCCCGCCCGCAATCAACTGGGCAGCATAAATCAATAGGCGAGTAGAAACGCCTTCTTCCAAATCCATGCCCGACAGCGAGCGGATATGGCCTGCAAGCCGGATCAACGGTTTGACCCGCTCTTCATCCAATCCGCTTTCCTGCATCACAATGAGCAGCTCGGATGCTGGGTCTGGAAAGTCAAACGAGATTGATAAAAACCGCTGCCGAGTTGAGGGTTTCAGCCGTTTCAACACGCTTTGATAGCCCGGATTATAGGAGGCCACCAGCATGAAATCAGATGGTGCCACCAGCTCTTCGCCGGTACGATCCAGCATGAGAGTGCGGCGATTATCGGTGAGCGGATGCAACACAACGGTCACATCTTTGCGCGCTTCAACCACCTCATCGAGATAGCAAATAGCGCCCTCCCGCACGGCGCGGGTGAGCGGACCATCAATCCATTCGGTTTCCCCGCCGCGCAGTAAATAACGCCCGATCAAATCTGCCGCTGATAAATCATCATGGCAGGCAACGGTATAAAGGGGCCGCCCGATGCGGGCCGCCATATGTTCTACAAAGCGGGTTTTACCGCAGCCGGTCGGCCCCTTCAAAAGAAGGGGCAAACCGTTTTTATGGGCCGTTTCGAATAACTCACATTCTTCGGCTATCGCCTTGTAATATGGGATATCGAAATCGTGCGATTGCGCATTCATGCCGGACCCTCAACAGGTTCGACTTTGCCGCGCAAAATAATCTCCTTACGCGGTACCATCACAGCATAGATGAACAGCAACGCACCGATGACAAAGGCAATGCCAGCGCCAAAGCGCATGATGTAGAAGATGCTCAGCATATCCTGCACATCCATGAAGTTCTCACCAAGCACACGCTGCATATGGGTCTGGATGGTTCCGGCAAAGGTCAGAACAAAGGTCATGAACGCCATGCCTCCGGTCATCAGCCAGAAACTAACCATATTCAGCACCTGATTATACGGATCACGTCCACGCAAAATCGGCATGGCATAGGTGAAGATCGCCAGATTCATGGCCACATAAGCGCCATAGAAGGACAAGTGACCATGCGCTGCGGTGATTTGTGTGCCGTGCGAATAGAAGTTCACGCCGTGCAACGTATGCAGGAAGCCCCAAACACCGGCACCAAAGAAGGCAACCGTTGCCGAACCGAGCGACCATAGCAAAGCCGCCTTGTTGGGGTGGTTTCGCCGCCCTTTCCAGACCATGACAAAAGCAAAACTCATCATCGCAAAGAAGGGAACAACTTCAAACGCCGAGAATATCGACCCAAGCCACTGCCAATAGCTCGGCAAACCAATCCAATAGAAGTGGTGACCCGTGCCCAAAATGCCGGAGAACAATGCCGTGGCGACAATGACATAGAGCCATTTTTCGATCACTTCACGGTCAACACCGGTGAGTTTCAGCAGCAAGAATGCAAGGATTGAAGCCATCACTAGCTCCCAGGTACCTTCCACCCACAAATGCACGATGAACCACCAATACATTTTGTCGAGCGATAGATTGGTTGGGTTGATAAAGGCGAAAATCCATAGCAGTGACAGCAGCCACAAGCCCGTTAGCAATACGTTGGTAATGGCTGTTTTACGGCCCCGCAATGCGGTCATGGAAATGTTGAACAGGAAGATCAACGCAGCAATAAGAATGCAGAATTTGACCCAAAGCGGTTGTTCAAGAAATTCGCGACCCTCATGGATACCCACCAAATAACCGGCAACAGCACTAAGCGTGGCCACCACCAGTATTATCAACTGAAGATAGGCAAGTTTAACAGAATAGAGTTCCTGCTCGGCTTCTTCTGGCACCATATAATAGGCAGCGCCAAAAAAGCCCAGCAACAGCCAGACAATCAGGGCGTTGGTATGAATCATCCGAATGATGTTGAAGGGCAAAATATCCGAGAGAAAATTGGGTGAGACATAAATCCACCCGGCCAGCAAACCACCCAATACCTGGACGGCAAACAGACCCATCGCGGCGATAAAATAGTAATACGCCACTTTTTGAGTTTTATATTTCATGAGGTCTCTCCTTAACCTGCATCTGTGGGCGGCCAGCCCTGTGTGTCGGTCTGATCGGCCCAACGGAAGAACTCGGCCAAGCCGCGCATTTCTTCTTCGTTGATCTCAAAGAATGGCATCTGCCGGCGGCCTTCAATGCCGCTTGGCTGAGCTTTCATCCAGGCATCAAGAATTTCAAAAGCGCCTTCAGGATCGTCTTGAACGCCCCAGCGGGTCGTCACATTGCCCAGCTCCGGCGCAAAATACGCACCCTCACCGTGGATGGTGTGACAGTTAATGCAGCTGTGCCTTTCCCAGACACGCTTGCCCAAAACAACCGCATCTGAGAGTGGCATGCCTGCGGTCGAGACATTCACAATGTAGCGGTGGCTTTGAAAAGTAAGGACGATGAAAATAACGATGAAGAATAATGATCCTCCATAGAATATATTTCGCGCCCGCGATTTAGTAAGGATTTCGGCCATTTTAGGAATCCCGTCAAAGTTTCGGTCTTTGGAAACTTAACGGGAGCCAAGCATCGCGAATTTGTGCAAACGCAAATAAACGAGCGATTGTTGGGGAGAGTGGCTTGATTTGGGAAGTTGGTGCAGTGCTACCGTGGGAGGGCAAGTGCAGAGCAAAATGGCGGGCTTCGCTGGCTTTCAGCTTGCGCCGCCGCCCCTTCCAAAGCTCGTCATGCCAAGACTTGATCTTGGCATCCAGAACAGCAGTTCCGTTTATAGAAGCATGTCCGGTGTTCAGCTCTAGGGGCAGCCTACATGGATACCAAGATCAAGTCTTGGCATGACGAAACGGAGAAGGCAGTGTGTTGCTGGAATGGGCTCGCAGAATGAAATGCGCGCCAACCAGCCCTCTCCACCGTCATCCTAGGATCAAGTCCGAGGATGACGGTGGTAGGTGGATTGGAGTTTTATATTCTTGTTCAAATGTTCAGCGAATTGCTACGACCAATCCAGCACAATCTTGCCAGCCTCACCGCGCGTGGCAATATCAAACGCCTCAGCGTAATCATCCACACTCATGCGGTGCGTGATTACTTTTCGCACATCAAGGCCGCTCTCCAGCATCGCCAGCATTTTGTGCCATGTCTCAAACATTTCGCGGCCATAAATGCCTTTTAGCGTCACCATCCGAAACACAATTTTGGACAAGTCGAACACAAAGGGCCGGGCCGGAACACCCAGCAGAGCAATGCGCCCACCCATCACCAGATGATCAATCATCTGGTCCAGCGCAGCGGGCGCACCGCTCATTTCAAGCCCGACATCAAAGCCCTCTTTCATGTGCAGCTCATCCATCACATCGCGCAATTCTTCCTTCGCGACATTAACCGGGCGCACATCCGCCACCTGCGTTGCCAGTTCTAAACGGGCAGGATTGATATCGGTGATGACAACGTGACGCGCACCGGCATGGCGGGCAACGGCCGCGCCCATAATGCCAATCGGCCCAGCGCCTGTAATGATGACATCTTCGCCCACCAGATCAAATGCCAATGCGGTGTGCACGGCATTGCCAAGCGGATCAAGAATAGCGCCAATCTCATCATCAATCGTATCTGGCAACGGAATGATATTGAAGGCCGGTATCTTGACCAATTCAGCAAAAGCACCCGGCAAATTGACGCCAATACCCTTGGTATCAGGGTCAAGATGGTATTTCCCGGCGCGGCTTGCTCGGCTGTTCATGCCGACAATATGCCCTTCACCAGAAACCCGCTGACCAATCTGCAAATTTTTTACATTGCGGCCAAGTTCGGCGATTTCACCGGCATATTCATGCCCTGTGATCATCGGTGTCGGCACAGTTTGCTGGGCCCACTCATCCCATTCATAAATATGCAAATCCGTGCCGCAAATGCCGGTTTTATGAATTTTGACCAAAACATCATCCGGTCCGCATTCAGGCTCTGGTGCATCCACCATCCAAATGCCGCGCTCAGGTTTAAGCTTGCTAAGAGCTTTCATCTTATCACCTCACACAAGGCCAACCGCTTTACCGGCATCGGTAAAGGCAGCAATGGCAAAATCAATATCTTCATCGGTTAAAGCGGCAGAAAGCTGGGTGCGAATGCGCGCCTTGCCCTGCGGTACAACGGGGAAGAAGAACCCGGCGACATAAACGCCTCGCTCATCAAGTTCCGCCGCCAGCTTTTGCGCCAATGGCGCTTCATGGGTCATCACCGGAATGATGGGGGTATCGCCGGGCAAAAGATCAAATCCGGCTTGGCTCAAACCGTCGCGAAATTTTTTGCTGTGGGATTGCAGTGTCGCGCGCAAATCATCGGCTTCTTCCGCAATATCAATCGCTTTGATGGAACCTGCCACGACAGCTGGGGCCAGACTATTGGAAAACAAATAGGGCCGGGCGCGCTGGCGCAACATATCGATAATTGGCTGCGCCGCCGCAATGAACCCACCCATGGCGCCGCCAAGAGTTTTGCCAAAAGTGCCGGTAATAATATCAACACCTTGGCCAACACCCGTCATGGTTGGCGTACCGCGCCCCTGATCACCCAGATGGCCGGTGGCATGACAATCATCAACCAGCACCATGGCATCGTAGCGCTCAGCCAAAGCGCAAAGATCAGGAAGGTTGGCAACAAAACCATCCATGGAAAACACACCATCGGTAACGATGATTTTGAACCGTGCGCCATCAGCATTGGCCTGCTTRAGCTGRTCCTCCAGCGCGTTCATATCYGAATTGGCAAAACGATAGCGCTTGGCCTTGCTCAGCCGCACGCCATCAATGATCGAKGCATGRTTRAGCGCATCRGAAATWATGGCRTCTTCGGGGCCAAGCAGCGTTTCRAACACGCCGCCATTGGCRTCAAAACAGGCCGCRAACAATATCGCATCATCCTTGCCCARATAATCSGCAACGCGCTGCTCCAGCTCGCGGTGCAAAGTTTGTGCCCCGCAAATAAAGCGCACCGATGCCATGCCAAATCCATACTCATCCACYGCCTGTTTKGCAGCCRTTTTRATGTCTGGGTGATTRGCCAGGCCAAGGTAATTATTGGCGCATAAATTGAGCATCGAGCGCGCRTTAGCRCCCTGYCCCACTGTGATACGGCCGCCTTGCGGGCTGGAAATCAGCCTTTCGCTTTTATACAGRCCATCYGCCTTGGTCTGRTTAAGAACATCACTAATATGATCGAGAAWGAGAGCAGACATRGAAAAACCTCGCATAGCGGAATTGTAAATCCAYTATAYCGGAATTTTGATATTAATCAATGGWATTCTGCRAYGGCTAGGGCTGTAGAACCACCAGWARGCCACGGGCTGGCTTGTTTGAAACATTGGTAATCGCATGGGTAACATCGGCTGGATAGCGCGCAGTTTCGCCATTTTTCAGCGCATTGGACGCGCCGCCACTTGTCACCAAAAACCCGTCTGTCCAGGCTGTGAAATGTTCAAAAGCACCGCTTGTATGGGGTGCACTTTCCAGCTTTCCACCAGGTGCAATCTCAATTTCGTACCATTCTGTGTGCCCSGCAAGGCGCGGTGGACTGAGAATTTTGAGGCGGCACAAACGATCTGCACTCCAGATTTCAGGCGTATGTGTTGCCGAAACTATCTCAATGCGCCCTTGCTCACTGGCAACAGCGCCACCAGAAATCAAATCAGAAAACCCAATGCCCAGCGCCTCGGTCAGGCTCCATAGCACCGCGAATGTTGGATTGGCCTCGCCCCGTTCAATCTGGCTCAACATCGATTTCGACACACCAGACATCGCGGCCAATTGCTCAAGCGTCAACTTGCGGCTTTTGCGCTCTTTTTGAATGACCGGGCCAATAAGGGGAGGCGTTGGAACCATAATAAAACTTATATCAGAAATTTCTAAATCCACACCAAATTGGCAGTGTATTGGRCCCTGAGCAAGGCAAAATTTGAAGTCAATTACCAGGAGAAATGAATTCCATAYAATAAAACTAGTTGAAATAACATGCTATTTATAACAGTAAAGCCAAGCTCCAAATTCAATAAAATACCTGGAAATACTTTGCCTTCATTGCAAAAAAATAGTGCTTTTACAARCARCCGMCCKGATCATTYGCGMCGTCCTTTGCGCATACTKCTATGCCCMGACARRCCAGGTTGGGCCTTTGATAATATTGCCAATAACATCATCCGTTTTGCGCCCGATTACTTTCATATCTCCAAATACTTCATGGGCGATCCGGAAAAACGAGATATCAGCGAAATTTTTGAATTGCTTGCGATTGAAAACATAGACGTTGTGCATTTTTTCTGGCGCGAAGACCTTTTTGAGCTGYTGCGCCCAGCRTCCATTTTGGCAGCTTCCAAAAAGCTAAAAATGCCGTTTACGAAAGTGGTTGAAATTCTCAGCGCACGTGCCCTGACGACATCTGTTTAYGACCACCTTTATACCARTGAARCGCAAATTYTMAGCCGCACCCACGCCTTCAATTTAATCGATTCCTATACCGTTTCCTCTGAYATTCTTGCCCAAATATATTCCTCTATCGCGGAAATCCCGGCACCTGATGTGCAAATTACCGACGGCGTGGATTTGGACCTGTTCAAGCCAYTGCCAAACGGGTTCAACYCCGATCTTTCTTGCCCCAAAATCGGATGGGCAGGCAACAGCGCTTGGGGCGGCTTAGAGGGCGGCGATCCAAAAGGTTATCATCGTCTGTTTTTACCTGCGCTTGAAATCCTCAAAAACAACGGAATGTCATTTCAGCAAGTGGTTGCAGACTCGCAAACCAATCCACGCGCTTTTGCTGACATGCCAGATTACTACCGCTCCATTGATYTATTTACCTGCACRTCCTCGCAGGAGGGCACGCCAAAYCCTGTGCTCGAAGCCATGGCAACCGGCATYCCCATTGTATCMACRGATGTTGGCATTGTGCGACAAGCACTTGGGSCCAAACAGGCGGGMTTTATTGTYCSYGAACCGACCCCTGAAATCTTTGCCYATTCAATGGCAAATMTACTGCGTGATGAAAAACGGTTTCATGAGTGTCACCACGAAAACCTAGAGCAAATAAAACCATGGTCCTGGAAACATCGTACKGAGCCATGGTGGCCATTTTGGCTATCCGCCTTTGCTCGGGCGAACGACACAAGAATGAGCTACAGGCGCGCAAGYTTRATCGTGCAAAGCTGCATACACTATCAACATCGCATAAGATTTACAGAAGCAGGAAAACGGCTTAAGGCCAAACTGGTCAATATTATCGGTAAGTAGCGTATTGGGGTTCTGGTATTAGCCTTTAAACCCAACTGGGAAGCCTCATCAGGTTCGAACATTAGATGCATCGCAGCCTTCTTCATGATAATCTGCGAGTGATAACAACAGGTTCATGAAATATCGATTTCCCCACGTCAATTCAACTTGACCCGAAGTAATATTTTAATTTATACGTAGTAATAATTACCTATATTTGTATTAGAATCGGTGCGTGTTTATGCCTAGTATTGAAAGTTTCGATTTTTCCAAATTGGTCAACAACCAACAATACGGAAAGTCCTTTTTGGTGGGTTTCGATGAAACCGAACATGGGCCGTGCTTAACAGTACATGCATCCAAGACATCCATGTCGCGTCAACAGTCACGCCATCTGGCGCAATATTTACGTGGGCAGTCACAGTTCAACCGCTGCGAAGTAAAACGCTACCGTCCAAAGGCGCTGGACCGCGCACGTAGCCTGGAAGCTTTCCTGGCCCCTTATGATCATGATAAATTGGTTTTTGATCCAACCGGGGCGTTTGCGCGCGCCGCGAATTTGCTGAAATTTGCGCAGGAAATGCGCCGCAATTTTAGTTATGATGTCGATAGCATGCTGTGGCATGGCCGCATGTGCACACTTTATGTGGTGCTGGATCACAGCGCATTGCCTGATAGCCAAACTGCCCGGCTTGAAACGCTGAATCAAATTGAAGCTGACATCCAGAAAACTCTTGTCGCTGTTTGTGGCGCTGAGGTTGCACATTTCGTCAAGGGCGTGCGCGTGGGCTTTCATATGCCCTCCATCGCTGCAACCCCTATCGACAACGCATCCCTGAWAKCKACNRRCGCATCATTAAAARCTACCGGCAGCTTGCTTGAAAAAGTAAAAGCCAGCGCCGTTACCTCTGCACTTGCTGCATTGTTTGGCGTTGGCGTGTTGGGCGCGGCCCAAGCAGAGGAACCTCTTGCATTACCACTAAGAGCTGTTTCCAGCACCAATAGCGACATTGCCTTCATGGGCGGCGTACGTGAGGACGAAGCGACCTTTTTGGCAAATGGAGCCGTTACCGTTCCTTTTGGCGAGCGCTTTGGCGGTAAATTRGAAGGCACCGCTGGAACCAGCAATAATGCCTTTATGGGCGGCGCAGCAGCGCATCTTTTCTGGCGTAATCCAAAGGTMGGYTTGTTCGGCTTAACCGGCGGATTTGCAACTGTTGAACCAGATGCCATGAGCTCCGAAACCATTGGTGTTATCGCTGCCGAAGGTGAAATGTANTTTGAACAAGCGACATTGTCTGGCATGGCCGGGCATCARTTTTCAGATGATGATGACAATGATGGCTTTGTAGGCCGTCTTGATATCAGCTGGTATGCTTCRAAAGATCTTCTTGTATCWGTGGGCGCAAGCTCAAATCCACAGCACGATATATTAGGYCATGCAGGCTTTGAGTAYCGCCCCGGATTTGAAGCAATTCCTGGCCTGTCGATATTTGCTGAGGGCGCGGTTGGAGAAAACAACTACAACCGGGTTTATGGCGGCATAAGAATTTACTTCGGCGCCTCTGAATCTCTAAAAGATCGCCATCGYTATGACACCTTCAAATCTCACCTGTCGGCAACAAGCATAACAGATGCTGCACGCSAATACGGCAGCTAACAGCCATAAGAGCTGAACGCTTGCGCTATCTCGTCGCGATAATGGATGACACCATTGGAAAGCGGGAAATGGCAGAAGATATGCCAGCCGATGCTGCGCGCAAGTGTTCAAGGCGATCTTTAACCAGCCCTTCAGCGGTGAGCATTCCAGAGTAGCCCGAAATGTTTAGCGCGGCGATTGTCTGTCCGCCCGAGCTGCGAATGGGCACGGCAAGCGCGGTAATTCCGTAATCCAGCTGATCAACGGTGGTGGTGAAACCTTTTTCGCCTGCCTCGCGAATGGTTGTCCGCAATTCATCTATATCGGTCAATGTCTGATGCGTCAGCGCAACGGGTTTTAGATTGGCCAGATAGATTTCCAACTCTTCGGCAGGCAAAGCTGCAAGCAAAATACGGCCAAGCGACGTTGCATAGGCGGGATAGCGCGCGCCAACCACAGCTGATGGGCGACGTGAGCGGTTTTCAGAATAATGCGCGATATAAAGCACATCCATGCCCTGCAATGTGCCCACAGATGAGGCATCGCCAAAGGTCGAGACTAAATTGCGCAATTCGGGCTGCAACACTTCATCGATACGCGCGGAAAAATAAAACGCAGAGCCGAGCGACATAACGCGCGGCCGCAGGTGGAAACGTTTTTCGCGCTGCCCGACATAGCCAAGATGTTTCATGGTTAGCAGGCTGCGCCGCGCGGCAGCGGGCGACAAGCCGACCCGGCGGGAGACTTCGCTCAGGGTCATTTCACCATGATCGGCATCAAAGCTTTCAATAATCGCCAGACCCTTGGCCAAGGCCTCAACGAATTCCTTTGGCTTTTGGTCTCCGTCATTCTCGCTGTTTTGCATTTTTTGGCTTTCTAAATATTCGTAATGCCCGCCCAGCGAGACCGCAAATCTGTTTGCAGAACCACCGCTCATTTCGCCAAGCGAAAACGAGACACGTTTCCAAAACAATAACCTTGACGGATTGAGCTTTACCACATTTAATTCATTATAAGAAAGTTTTTTCGGATAGCGAAATATTATTATGCGTATAGGCAAACAAGATCAGGCGAAAACAGCCATCGCCACATCAGATGCGGACACAATCACGGTACGGGGTCACGATTTATGCCGTGATCTCATCGGCCAGATCGGCATGACCGATTATTTCTGGCTGTTGGTGACGGGCAAGCGGCCGACACCCAAACAAACCAAAATGCTGGATGCCTGTCTGGTGGCCATTGCAGAGCATGGCCTGGTGCCAAGTGTGCAAGCGGCACGTATGACATTGGCCGCTGCCCCGGAAGCCTGGCAAGGCGCAATCTCTGCCGGTTTGCTCGGCATGGGATCAGTCGTTGCTGGCAGCTCTGAAACAGCCGGGCTTTATCTCGAAGAAATCATCAAGGCCGCAGGTGATGGCCCGTTGGAACCAGCGGTGGTTGCCAACCTCCAAGAAATGAAAGCTCAGCGCAAAAAGATACCCGGCCTTGGCCATCCGCAACATTCAAGCGGTGATCCACGTGCCAATTTGCTGATGAAAATCAGCGATGATCTTGGCGTTAGCGGCAAAGCGGTGGAGACRTTRCGCCTGCTTGGCACACATGCACCAAGCATTATTGGTCGCCCGCTRCCGATTAAYGTATCTGGYGCAATCCCGGCMACCATACTTGATGCYGGTTGGCCCATTGGTGCCATCAAGGCCGTGCCRATTTTRGCMMGRACKGCGGGTCTTTCAGCTCATTTGTTCGAAGAGTCCATGCGCTCCATCGGCTTCATCATGTCGCATAACGCYGATCTGGCAATCGCGTATGATGGAGAACCTGCTGATCCAACGACGAAAGCAAAACCATAGTGGATATCCTCAAAAATATCCGGGTTATTGAGCTTGGAACCTACATCACCGGCCCTGCCGCTGGCATGCATCTGGCCGATCTGGGTGCAGATGTCATCAAGGTGGAACGCCCTGGCTCTGGCGATCCGTTTCGCTCGTTCAAGGGCGGGCTGTATTCGCCGCATTTCCAGACCTATAACCGCAACAAACGCTCTATCGCGCTGGATACCACCAAGCCCGATGATCGCGCCGTCTTCAACGACCTGATCGCAACAGCAGATGTCTTCATCCAGAACTTTCGCCCCGGCGTGGCGGAAAAATTGGGCGCGGGCGAGGAAGCTTTGCGCGCCATCAAGCCAGATATTATTTATTGCGCCATCACCGGCTTTGGCCGCGATGGTCCCGCCAAAAACCGCCCGACTTACGATACCGTAGCGCAAGCCGCCAGCGGCTATCTGCGCCTGCTGACACCGCCAACCAATCCGCGTGTTATCGGCCCGGCCATCGCCGATTCCGTTACCGGGCAATACGCCTCAATGGGCATTTTGGCCGCGCTGCTGGAGCGCGCTACAACAGGAAAAGGCCGCCGCATTGATATTTCGATGCTGGAAGCAATGTGCCATTTCAACCTCGACAGCTTCACCCACTATTATAGTGTCGATGAAATTATGGGGCCGCTGAGCCGCCCGGTTGTGTCGCAGTCCTATACATTTGAATGTTCCGATGGAAAGTGGATCGCGTTCCACATGTCATCGCCGCCTAAATTCTGGACCGGCCTGCTGACCGTTACCGGCCAACAGCAATTGGCGACCGACCCGCGCTTTGAAGAACGTTCGGAGCGCATCAAGCACCAGGATGAATTCATCGAGATCATGACGCCGGTGTTCCTGCAAAAAACCCGCGATGCATGGTGCGCGCTGCTGGAAGAAAATGAAGTGCCGTATTCTCCCGCCTATGATTCAAATGAAGCGCTGGAAGACCCGCAGGCCCAACACCTCGGCATTAAAGTCCAAACGCAGCATCCCGAGATGGGACAATTTACCACCGTGCGCGCGCCCTATAATTTTGATGGCATAGCAGAAACCAACGTGATCGCCCCGCCGACCCTTGATGAACATGGCGATGACATTCGGTTGGAGCTGAAAACACAAAAACAGATTGAGCCAAAGACATCATGACAAAACTCACCTTCATCACCGGTAGCCTGCGCAGCGGCTCATCATCACGAGCGGTCGCAAGCGCCTTAATGGACGAGATTGGCAGCAAAGCCACCACAGATTTTGCCGAAATTGGCCAATTACCGCATTACAACTCAGACCTTGAAAACGTCAGCGAAGTCGAAACCTTCAAAGCTGCCATAGAGACCAGCGATGGCATCATCATCGTGACACCGGAATATAATTACAGCATTCCCGGTGTGTTAAAAAACGCGCTGGACTGGGCTTCCCGCCCCGGTTTCGATTCTGTCTTCAAAGATAAGCCGGTCTTCATCGTCACCACATCAGCCGGTGCTTTGGGCGGGGTGCGGGCGCAAGCCTCACTCAAATACACGCTGAGCGGTTTGCTGGCAAAAACCTTTTCCTGTCAGGAAGTCGCCATTCCATTGGCACCCAAAAAAGTCATCGACGGCAARTTYAAMTGGGATGAGGGCATGCCCTTCATCAACACRCATCTAACCGCGTTTCTGGACAGTCTTGTTTAGATAAYTCAATCTGGAGGTAGTYTTATGGCMMAGCTTGTTGCCACYCTGGCATCCACGCATCACCCGTTTTATCTCAAGGCGACAACGGCGCCRCCCGAGGARCAAATGCCTCAGGCTGCCGARTGGAAACAGAAGATTGAAGCYTACCGGGAAACGYTGACCAAGGCCAARCCAGATGTGCTGGTCATGATCGGCTCYGATCACTTCCACCAGATTTTCCTGGATAAYTGCCCRCAATTTCTTGTCGGCAARGCCGCYGCCTATGAYGCGACCTTCTATAATGAAGAGCGCGAATTTGGCATTCCCAAATATGTGCTGGARGGCGATGARGCMTTTTCTGGWTATATGCATCARGGCCTGATGGAYCAAAACTTTGATATGGCGTTCAGCAATGAGCTGAAAATTGACCATTCCATTATCTGCCCSATYATCACCGTGCGCCCRCAAAACGATYTRCCSRTYGTGCCRATCTATACCAATATTTTCGCCCCKCCWTTGCCCTCCCCYMAGCGSTTYTATSAWYTGGGCCGVGCCATTCGCRAWRTSATYGAYGAHTACCCWTCCGATRWWCGCRTKGCSGCYATTGGCWCCGGSCATTTGTCAYTGGAACTTGGTGGRCCRMGSMWGTTTMAGGAAACTGGSCCMGAYCCYGARTTCGAYCRTCARGCCATTGAATGGCTGYSYAATGGCGAYRYYGAAKCYATTYTSRAAAACGTCACCCAYGARARSWTGRYKSMRKCRGGYAATGCCANCGCANGGCTTTMTSRAMTTCATYYTGATGCTYGGYRTYGCTGGGCCNNNKGAAAARGCRGATTACGTCGATAGTCTGGACCTGTTCCACACCATGGAAGCCTATTTCACCTGGTATCCAAAAGGAGATRMGGCATGAGCAAATACTATGTCGATAAATTCCTCTTCACCGTTGATCGYGAYCCRGAMCTGCTGAAACGCTACGCGGAACATCCGCGCGAGTTYGTGGCAACTTGGGAGCAATCCATTGGGCCAAAGCTGAATGACGCTGAATTCTCAACCGTYCAYTCGCTRACCRATGCCGAGCGTGATGCGTTGATCAACCATGATTATGTCGCSYTGTTTGAAATGGGTGCRCATTTCTTTCTCAACCTCACRATYTTCATCGGCATTTACGATGAGGAATACATGAAGAAGAACGGGCCTTTGGCTTTCCAGYTRGARATGGCCAAAAAYCTCAAACATTGGTGGGGCAAAGAATACCCATCRATTGCCACTTAAGTTTTTCGAGAGGGCGCGCGATATGGCARACCAAAATGGCGAATTGATCAAATCCGAACAGGATGTGACRAAAATYGTGCTGTCCTCATTTGAGGGCACAAGCGACCCGCGCCTWAAAGAGATCATGGCGTCTCTGGCCAAGCATATGCACGCCTTTTTATTGGAAACACGCCCCACGGAAGAAGAATATGAGGCTGGGCTGAGATGGATTGCCTCGCTGGGCCACCACACCGACGCTGCCAATAATGAAACGGTGTTGGCCGCCGATGTTTTGGGTGCATCCACGCTCATCGACMTCATGAATAATAATGGYGGCCGGGGCGAAACCATGTCGGCATTRCTCGGCCCGTTTTACCGYAAYGGCGTGCCMAAATAYGRMGCTGGCGGYAAYATYGCCCATTCAGAGCAGGAYCATCCGCCRCTGTTYTTCAGCGGAAAAGTGKTGGAACTGGATGGYACGCCCATCGCTGGCGCAAGYGTCGATGTGTGGCARGCCTCMCCSGTAGGCCTYTATGAAAATCAGGACACATCGCAAGATGATTTCAATTTGCGCGGTCTGTTCACCACCGATAGCGAGGGGTGTTATTCATTCCGCTCTGTCAAACCTGCAGGCTACCCGGTGCCAACAAACGGGCCGGTAGGCGATTTGTTGCGGGCGCAAGACCGCTACCCATTTCGCCCCGCTCATGTGCATTTCATCATTTCAGCGCCGGGGCACAAAACGCTGATTACGCAAGTATTTTCCGACACCCATAAAGCGCTGGTTGATGATGTGGTGTTTGGTGCCAAGGAATCCATCATTGGTGATTTCGTTACACATGATGGCCCGCACGCGAATTATCCCGGCATAGAAGGCACGTTTTTTACGTGTGAGTTTGATTTCAAATTGGTGAAGGGAACGCCGACATTTCCCGTGCCACCCATCACCGGCAAAGTGGATAGCTAAAACAATATGAGCAACAAACCTCTTTCAGGCAAAACAGCGATTATAGCCGGCGGATCCGGCGGTGTTGGCAAAGCTGTGTGCGCGCAAATGGCGCAAGCTGGCGCAAAAGTCGTCATCAGCTATCGCAATAATAAAGCTGGTGCTCTTGAGATTCTGGCAAGCCTTGAAGGCGAAGGGCATATCGCCCTGCCGCTGTCGATTGAAGACACCACTTCCATCAACAGTTTTCGCGATGCCGCGCTGGAAGCCATGGGCGGTGCCGACATTCTGGTCAACACCGCTGGCATGACCAAGCCTGTGGCCCATAGCGATCTGGATGGTCTAACCGACGAGATTATCGATGAAGTGTTCATCAATAATTTTCGCGGTGTGTTCGCTACCATTCGCGCCTTTGCCCCGGCGCTGAAAGCATCAGGCGATGCGACAATCGTCAACGTATCGTCCATCGCAGCGTTCAAAGGTTTTGGATCATCCATCGCCTATTGCGGCGCTAAAGCTGCGCTTGATGCCATGACCCATTCCCTAGGCATTGCACTGGGGCCAGAAATTCGGGTGATGTCCGTCTCGCCCGGTGTCGTCGACACCAGCTTTGTACCGGGCCGCACGCGCGAATTCTCTGAAAAAGCTGCCGCCGCCACGCCGCTGCAAAAAGTGACCGAGGGCGAGGATGTCGCGCGCGCCATTATGGCCTGCGTCACCCATCTCAGCCATTCCACCGGCACCCGCATCATCGTCGATTCAGGCAGGAGTTTGTAAGTGCTGCCTGAGATTTTCATCACCTGCTCGGTCACCGGCAATTTGACCAACCCGGAACACGCGCCGCACCTGCCGATAACACCGCAGGAAATTGCAGATTCGTGCCTTGAAGCAGCCGAAGCAGGCGCAGCCATTGCCCATATTCATGTGCGCTATCCCGATGGCAAACCATCGATGGAAGTTGAGCATTACCGCGAGGTTGTAAATCTCATCCGCGCGAAGAACGATGATCTCATTCTCAACCTGACCACCGGGCCGGGCGGGCGTTATCACCCAAGTGATGAAGACCCAGCCATTGCCGGGCCGCGCACCTCCATCAAGCGGCCAGAACTGCGCGTGGAGCATATTGTTGCGCTGAAACCGGATATCGCGACGCTTGATCTCAACACCATGAATTCAGGCCGTGAAGTTGTCATCAACACGCCGCAAAACGTGAAAATCATGGCTGAGCTGATCAATGATAGCGACGTTAAGGCCGAGCTGGAGCTGTTCGACACCGGCGACATTCACTTGGCCCATGATTTACTAAAAGTGGGCGTTCTGAAAAACCCCGCCCTTTGCACCCTCATCTCAGGCGTAAAATACGGCCTTCCCTCCACCGCCGATGCTATGGGCTTTGCATCTCGCAGCCTGCCAGCGGGCAGTACATGGACCGGCATTGGCGTGGGCCGCATGGCGTTTCCGATGGCTGTGCAGTCCTATCTGCTGGGCGGACATGTACGCATTGGCATGGAAGACACGACCTATTTGGCCAAGGGCGTTCACGCCAAAAGCAATGCTGAACTGATTGAGAAAGTACGGCATTTAATCGAAGCTCTGGGCGGCAAAATTGCCTCTGCGGGGCGGGCAAGACAAATGATTGGTCTTGCTCAATGAACATGAAAATGAGGATTTTGCCATGACGTCATTGCCACAGGGCCGAGCTCTGCGCGTCAGCGAAATATCGCCTGATCTTGATCATCTCAACGTAGAGATTGTGACGATTGATCCGCCCGCTATTGGCGATGATCAGGTGCTGATTGAGGTGATGGCCGCAGGCGTCAACCCATCGGACGTAAAAGCGTCTCTGGGCATGATGCCGCACGCCACCTGGCCGCGCATTCCGGGTCGCGATTTCGGCGGCATCGTGCGCGAAGGCCCCAGCGAGCTTATTGGAAAGCAGGTTTGGGGCGGCGGCGGCGAGTTGGGCATTTCGCGCGATGGCACCCACTCACGCTGGCTAGCGCTGGATGTGGCAGCGGTGCGCGAAAAACCATCAAATTTCTCCATGGAGCAAGCAGGCTCGGTCGGCGTACCGTTTATCACCGCCCATGACGGGCTGCGCGAAGCGGGATTAAGCGCCGATGATGTGGTGCTGGTATGCGCGGGTAATGGCAAGGTTGGTCAGGCCGTCATTCAGCTCGCAACCATGGCCGGAGCCACGGTCTATGCCGTTGGCCGCAATGATCAGGGCTATGTTGGCCATGCCTGCGCACCAATAGAAATGCTCGATAGCTCGACGCAGGATGTCGAGCAAATCCTGCGCGATAAAACCGATGGCAAAGGCATGAGCCTAGTGTTCAACACCGTTGGCAGCCCCTATTTTGATCTGGCTAACAAGGTGATGGCAAAGCGCGCGCGCCAAGTGCTGATCTCGACATTCGATCGGGCCATTCCTTTCGATATTCTTCACTTTTTCCGCGGCCGCCATAAATATATCGGTATCGATTCACTGGCGCTGACCAGCCATGACGGCGCGATTATTTTTGATGATTTAAAACCCAAATTCGAGGATGGCACGTTAAAGCCGTTCCCGATTGTGGAGGCCGCATGCCATCCGCTGGATGATGCGGTGAAAGCCTATCAATCCGTGCTGCGCGGCACAAGCAACCGCGTCATTTTGAAACCGTAGGAGGAAAAGACAATGCAAGTTACACGATTTACAGAAGCGCCCTCTTATGAGGCACCAGAGCATTACGGCATGGCCTGCCTGCGCCTGCAGGGCAAAGAAGCCACCGATACCGACACCATCTGGATCGGCCTGTCCCACATTTTGCCCGGCGGACATACATCACTCAAAGATGCCGCCGTGGAGAAAATTTACATCGTTGTCTCGGGCGAAGTGACCGTCCAGACCGACACCGAAGAATTCATACTTGGTCCGCTTGATAGCTGCCGCCTTGCGCCAGGAGAAGCGCGAGCACTGCATAATCGGACCAACAAGACCGCATCAATACTACTGGCAATGCCAACCTAAAAAGACCTGTTTAATTGGACGAACAGAAAACAAAAGACCAGGCGCCGCCAGACTAAAACGGGTCAATTTATTGGCCAAAAACCAGAGCCGAAAGGCTCACTTGGGAGGAACTAGAATGTATAATATTAGTCGTAGAACCATGGTTGGCGGCATGATTGCCCTGACCACTCCATTGCTGGGCGGCGGTAAAGCGCTGGCACAGGAAACCATCAATCTGACCATTGGTTCCAGCCACCCGTTGTTTTTGCCATGGGTTGGCCCGCTGAAAACAATCGTCGTTGATAAATCCAACAAGTTGCTGGAAGAGCGCGGCTCCAATTATCGCATCAACTGGACAGAAGCCTTTGGTGGCACGCTGTATAAATTCACCGATACGATGGAAGCCATCACACAAGGCATCGCCGATATCGGCTGGGTTGGTTCCCTGTTCGAGCCAGCGGCTATGCCCCTGCAGAACATTCCGTATTACACGCCCTTTACCATGCAGACCCTCAGCCAGGCCATCAACACGATGAACCGGTTGA
Source organism: Hyphomicrobiales bacterium (assembly GCA_002746425.1). Classification (GTDB taxonomy): domain Bacteria; phylum Pseudomonadota; class Alphaproteobacteria; order Rhizobiales. The sequence goes on from NVXB01000041.1 coordinate 32,590, forward strand.
ATGTCAGCGAAGAGCCGTTTTTGCAAGAATGGGCCAATCAGGACATCAAGTTCTTTGGTGCAAGCTGCTCTGGCGGCTATCACCTTTACACCAAGAAACCGATTGAAAAGCTTTCCGACATGGAAGGCCTCAAAATCCTTGGCGTACCAGCAACAGCTGCATGGATTGAGCCTTTGGGCGCAACGGTTATCAACTCGGCACTGCCTGCCAACTACAATCAGTTGAAAAACGGCGAAGGCGATGGCGTGATCATGATCTCCACCGGCGCTGCTGGCTTTAAACTTTATGAGCAGGCTCCATTTGTGACCCGCGTTGATACTGGCCCCATCACCCATGGTGGTTTTGGTATCAACACAGACACCTTTAACAGCCTGCCAGAAGATGTGCAGAAGGTAATTGCCGAGCTTGGCCTTGCGTATTCTGTTGAGAATGCCCGTCTCAGCGAAGGCCGCGAAGAAACCAATTTCGTCAAAATGGCGGAAGGCGGCGCGACCGTGACCACCATGCCTGAAGAGCAACGTCTGGATTGGGTGAACCGCATGCCAGATATCGGCAAAAAGTGGGTTGAGGAAACTGAAGCCAGAGGCGTTCCCGGCGGCGATATGCTGAAGAAATTCATGGCCACCGCAATCGAAGAAGGCGCAAAGCCACTTCGTGACTGGTCTGAAGGCGTTTAATTTAAACCTGGATGGCGCGAGCTTGTCACCAAAAGCAGTAAGCTCGCGCCAACTAAACCAACATAATAATGATGGGCAAAAGCCATATGTTGCAACGCATTGATCGCTTTGGCGAACGTATCTCTTTCTGGATGTCCTTGCTGGCCTCGTCCACCATTGCCTTTTTCATGCTGCTGATTTGCACGGAAATCATCCTTCGAGGCCTGTTCTCATACCCGCTCAAAGGCGTGCAGGACTTTGTAACCTACGCGATTGTCGCTTGCATTTTTGTCCAGCTAGGCAGCTGCGTGCGTGGTGACAAACTAATCGCCGCTGATTTCTTGATGATCAACTGGATCGACCATCGCCCTATACTAGCCAATGGCGCACGCGCCGTGTTCTTCATCACCGCCACCTGGATCATGTGGCGCGCCTCAATCTGGCTGTGGAATGATTTTTCAAAGTCGCTGCGCACCCACGAATTTACGGGCGCGATTGGCGCTTTCCAGCTCACCATATGGCCTTTTAAACTCGCGGTGGCCGTCGGCTGCATCTATGCCACCATCGAGATTGGCCGAAAAGCCATCATGTATCTGTGGCAATTCAAAACCTCCATCGGCAAGGGCGATTTGATCCGCAATGGCGCTCTTGGCCTGGCTTTTCTGCTGCTGATTATGGGCCTGTTTGTTTATTTCCTTGGCTCATCCAATCTATCCCCGGTTTATATCGGCCTGCTCTGCTTTGCCGGGCTGTTCTTTTTGGTGGCCTGCGGCATGCCCGTGGCCTTTGCGCTGTTCGCCATGGCCTTTATCGGCATTTGGTTCACGCGTGGGCGTTTTAACATTGCCAACAACGCGCTGGGCCTTGCCTCCGCTGGCGCAACCAGAGCCTTTGCTTTTGGCGTTGTGCCGCTGTTTGTCATGATGGGGCTTATATTGGACCGCGCCGGGGTTGGCCGCGATGCGTTTCAGGTTGCCGTTGTCATGCTGCACCGGGTCCGCGGCGGACTTGGCATCGCCACCGTTGCCGCCAACGCCGTGTTTGCCGCCATCACCGGCAGCTCCATTGCCTCTGCCGCCGTGTTCAGCCGCATCGCCATTGGCCCTATGGTCGAGGCTGGCTATACGCGCCGCTTTGCCGTTGGCGTCGTCGCAGGATCTTCGGTGCTTGGCATGCTCATTCCGCCCAGCCTGCTCTTGATTGTCTATGGCCTTCTGTCAGAAGTCTCCATCGGCAAACTATTTGTTGCAGCCATCATTCCAGGCTTATTGCTGGCTTTTTCCTTCGGTGTTCTCAATGTTCTTTTGGCAACTTACGCCAAGGATTTTGTCGGCGAAATCAAACAGATCGACACCACTAAAATGCCCTTAAAGCAAATGGTGCTTCGCCTGGCCCCCATCATATTCCTGATTTTCCTGATCATGGGCGGCATTTATGGTGGGTTTTTCAGCCCTACCGAGGCTGGCGCTGTGGGTGCCTTTGGCGCATTTCTAGTGGCCTTCTTCAAACGCAAATTAACGCTGGATGTCATCAAGGCAGTAATTCTCGACACCGGCTATATTGCCGCGGGCATTTTGTTTCTCATCACTGCCGCCAACATGTTTGCCAGCATGCTGGCCCAGTCGACTTTGCCCATGCAAATGACCGGCTTTATCGGCTCGGCCAATCTATCTTTCTTTGGCTTCATGATTGCCTATCTGGCCATCGTGCTGCTGCTGGGCATGATACTGGATTCGGTATCGATCATGCTGATCATCCTGCCGGTTGCCCTGCCCGTGGTGCAAGCCTTTGGCGG
>NVXB01000140.1 GCA_002746425.1 Hyphomicrobiales bacterium
TTGCCATCGGCAACAGGCACCACAAGCGGGCCACCACTATCGCCATTACAGGCACCGCGTGGGCCTTCAGGTGTTCCAGAGCAAATCATGTTCGCGCTAAGTGGTTGCTTCACATTACCGACAAATGACTTCCACACGCCATTGGCGGCATCATCACTAAGGTTGAAGGATTCAAACACTTCGCCAAAAATCCGCCGAGCAGCTTGAAGACGAGACTTCATCAGAACTTCATTGCAAATGTTGCGGTCAATCATCTGAATTTGAGCTTCTCTCAAGATACCGGATGGACGGCCATCTTCGGTGACACCCCAACCTGTTACGATTGTTGTTGTACCCTGCCGCTCCAGAATATCTGCATACTCAGCCGTTGGAATGGTGATGGTTTTGAAGTCAGCTTTTGGCACTTTTGAGAGCTTAATCAGCGCAATATCATTGTCAAAACCATTGGGATTGTAGTCCTCATGAACATAGATTTTTTCAACGGTAACGATATCGCCCCGGGCATTTGAAATTTCATGATTGCCAACCATGACTTTGATCAGTTTTGGATCGCTAAGGAAGTTACCATCCTCACGGGTGTCGATAAGGCAATGTGCTGCGGTCAAAACCCAGTCATTTTGAATCATTGAACCGCCACAGAACTGGGAAAGTAGCTCGCGCTCCACATCAACCCGCAGCAGTGCAACCTGCCAAGGCCAAGCACCCGGCTTAGAGACAGTGCCGTTGATAACCTTTGATTTTTCACCTTCAACGCCATTTTCCAGCACGGCAGCTTTTTCTGCGCTGGCGGCATAGGTAAACGGTGAAATGAATTTTTCGCCGCGTGTGTCCGGCAGTTGTTGCGCTGTTGCCAGCGTCCATGTCAATGGCAGAACCGACAAGGCCAAAAGGCCTTTTGTGAGAATCTGTTTCAAAATAAAACTCCTGTTTCTTACTGATTGATATTGGTTGGGTAAAACAATGGTGTTGGAGATTAGCCGTCTAATCCTCCAACAATAACGAAGGGCGCCCAGGCCGCCGGATGGGCGTAATGTGGTTTGGTGGTGTCGCTCATCAGATCAAGCATGGCGTGGCGCAAAGCCTGTGCGCGGCTCTCATGTGATGCGCCGTAATTTCTCGCCAGCGTGTTGGTGGTCAAATCCGCAGCGGCGTCATCCAGCACGGGCCAGTGAGATACCAGCAGCGCTTTTGCGCCTGCATACAGTGCCGCGCTGGCAAGACCTGACAGACCTTCAGCATTAACGCTGCCATCACCAGCCGCTGTGTTACAGGCAGAAAAGATGATCCAATCAACATCAAGACGCAGCAGTGCCAATTCCGATGCCGTTAACAGACCATCATCTAGAAATGTCGCAGTTTTGGGTGGTGTGAACACCAATGCAGGTTCAGCAAGACCGGAAAGCTCACCCGACAATAAACCGTGAGTGGCGAAGGCAAGCACATTGACGCCATTTAGTTCAGCGTTCTTCAAAGCGGTCTCTGTCGCGCGCGCGCCCAAATACAAGTTTTCTTGGGAGGCCCCCAAAGTTTGCGCAATTCGTTTCAATTCCCGATCTGTATTGGGCAGCGGCGACAGCGCACGCACTGCATCCACATTTGCCAAACCATCTGAGTATAATTTAGTTGCCTGCGCCAATCCGCGTGAGGAGCCGCTTTCTCCGCCCAGCACCGGATTGCCAAACGCCAATAAAGTGACTTTATCAGTTTGTTTTTGATCCGAGTTATTGGACGTATTTCGCAGATAGCTGATCGAAGGCAGCGTGATAACAGCGTGCTTTTTCACAAACCAATCTGTCTCGCGCAGCGCCTGAGGATCATTGTCTTCGCCTTGCGGAGGCAACATCACCAACAATGAAAGCGGCAGAGATGACAACGCGCCATTGGCTGTAACCAAAACCGTATCACGCTGTTCCAAAACGGCTTCAACAGGCTCAATCAGGGATTTGTACAAGCCATAGGCGCTTTTACGATCGAACGATGCCGCTGATGGTTTGCTGTTGTCTGCGCTGGATTTAAAACTGCGCACACTGGAGGAGCTATCCACGGAAGCCCGAATGCGCCTGACACCACGATTAAGATCCAATGGCGAAATTGACAGGCGTTGAAAACGAATATCCTGATCATTGATCGCCCACAAAAACACCGCATCTTTGGCCTGAAAATAATACAGCAACGCCGTGTCAGAGCCGAGCTGGTGCTGAATATCTTCGATTGCCAGAATGACAATATTATCCGCAGCTGCAAATTCTGGAAATTGCGCATCAATCTGTTTGTTGACGTCTGCAATCTTTCCCACCAAAGCATTCATCACCCCTTTATAGGCAATGCTTTCCCCGTCGCCGCCGCCATCTATGCCCATTGCCGCTAGTTTGTATTTCTGCGCCATGGTATTCAATTCATTGCTGATATCTTGCTTCTTGCGCAGCATTTCCTTCAATTTAGGTGCCGTCACGCTCATTCTGGAGCTAACCTTGGCCAGAATATCTTCCACTTTGGAGCCATTGGCCCACTGTGCCGCAGCAAAAGCTTCATTTTGAATGGCCAGGTTATTTGCACTGGCCGGTAATGCTTGAAGTTGCGCCAATAACCTGGAGAAAACAGGCTTGTTGCCAGACCTTAATGAGCGAATACGTTGGCTGGCTTCAGGGTCAAAATGAGTCGTATCGCGGTTATCTTTTTCCTGGGAAACGATGTCTTTGAGAACCGAAGCTGCCGTGCGCGATGCGGCCAGCGCCTCAGTCCCACGGTCCATACGCACCATTGCGCCAGCGTAGGAATTGACAGTTAAAAAACTTGCAAGGTTGGCAACGGGATTATCCGCCAGCGCAGCTACAGAGTTTTTATAATATTCAAGCGCCCTATCCAGATCACCCGCCTGTTCATAAACGCCAGCGACTGTCATTAAAACTGTTGATCGCTCGAGACCCGCACTTTGGGTAATTCTGGAAACATCAACATTTTTTAGAAGCTGCATAGCGTTTTGATGGTCGTTGATGGAGCCGTATATGCTTGCAACATCCAGTGTTTTCACAAGATGATAGATCGAGTTTTCGCCAGCCACCCGGGCTGACATGGCCAATCCTTCGGTCGCCAGAATATTGGCCTGCTCATAGCCATCGCTAATTGCTGAAAACTTTGCAAGCTGCACAAACAAATCGGCAAGCAGAACGGAATCGTCGGGCGTTGTGTCGCCCATGGCATTAACAATGCCAACACCGCGCTGAACGGCAGAATTGTTTTTGCCAATGGCCTCATCAGCCATCATCAACCCCATTTTGGCGCTCAATACTAAAGGATGGCTGGCATCAAAATTAGCCTTTTCAACCAGTGCTTCAAAAATATTGGCACTTTGAGCTGCTTGCGCCTCACCATAAATTGCAACGCCAAGAATGCTGAAAAACTCCGCAAGCAGAAGCGTCTTGGGTTGATCGTAATCAGTAATTTCTTCTGATAATTTAGTCAGGTAATTCTCAGAGTCCGGGGCATCCACCATGTTCAACGCCGCGCCATACCGAATTTTTGCACGCAAACCCACAGCAGACTTTGACGCGTCAAGCTGAGCAAACAGTTCCAAAGCCAAGCGTGATTGACGAAGCGCAGCGACACCGTCAAGCAGTACCAAATAGGCACCGGCCTTGGCCGAATGAACACGCGCCTTGAGCTGTAAATCGGCTGCCAATATTTGCGCCGAAATTCGCTCCAACTCATCCATAGACTTGACGGGCAAACCCAGCATAAGGCTGGTCTCGGCGGCTTCTAAATTCACGCGCGCTTCAAGCAGAGATTTGATTTTTTGCGTCGAAGCTTTCTCGGCCCAATCTCTCGCGTTTTGAAGAGAGGTGGCAAACTCATCACGTGCAGCCAGTATCGCATAAAATCGACTGACCCCAATCCAGTAATGCACAAGCCGGATGGCATCCTGTTCTGTTTCTGCCTGCTTTTGAACAAAGGCATCATGTTTTTGCAAAGGCACCAGCAAGTTGTCGGAATCGTTCTCGTAATAGGCCATCTGCATCTGATCTAGCGTCAGATAGAATGTTATTGAATCCGCCAGATCCAACTCATTTTCAGCCACAGCCTGCGTTGCCAGCAAGGCAATGACCACGAGAAAGCCAGCAAACACATAAAAGCCAAAACCAGAGGCAAGCGCATGTACGCGCGCACCAAGCCGACTGATTATTTTGTTGGTGATGCTGGCAACAAGTTTCATGGCAGCGGCTGAACCTTAAACTCAATCTGTGAAATAGCGCCCGCTGATGCTTCATCAGCGTCAGTACTTTTGGCAAAGCTGCGGGTTGTTCTGCCAAATCCTGCATTGTTCAAAAGTTCCGAGAATGCGGAAGGCTTCGCGTCATTGGTGGAACGTGTTTTCTCAAGCCCGGCCTGAGCAAGCCAGCTGAGGTCTTCAACAGCGCTTTGCGGTTTTGCGGCTGTCGTCACCATGATTAGGCGTTCCCGGCCAAAGGATTTGTCTTCAAAACGACCAAGATTTTTATTGAGCGTTTCTGAGCTGTTGACGCGGGCATTATGAACAAACCCGATTGAGTAATCGCTACCGACATAAAGAATGTTGATGTCTATCGCGGAGGGCGAGCTGTTGGTCACTTCAATATGCATTTCATCGCCGGGATAGACCGCCGACACAGAGGCTGTTTCCAAATAGGCAAAGGCCGGGTTGCGAGCAGACCTGATTTTCACCTTCAAATCCGCATCGAATGCACCGGATGAATAGGCACTGCCTAATTTCATCAGGTTTGTTGCCCGCGAAATGCGTGCCAAACTATCAGCCAGTATCGTGGCGATCTCTTCTGGACTCCTGTCCTTGAGAAGTACCGAAGGCGTTTTGTCGATGCCCGTGACGATAATGTCTCCGCTTGGTGGCGCCAACCATAATTGCTTGTCGTCCATAGATAAGCGGATATCTGCATTCTCGTGTGGCTCAACCAAAGTAAGACGAAGACCAGGTAAATCTGAATTGCTCAGCGTGTCTATTATGGCATCAGCATGACCCATAAGATTTCTGTATTGTCTCACCATATCGGGAGCTGCCACGGTTAGGCCGAAGTCTACCGTTTCTGAAACCTTCCTGACATAGAGATTTGAATCCAGCGTCAGAAAACCTTTTTTGGCGGAGACCAAAATCGACTGCAGATCCGTTATTGATGAGACTTTAAGAAGCGCAACACTCTCGTCGTTGCGTGCTGTCGGGCTTGGCAGAACGATCAGTTCTTCATCAAGTGTCAAACCGTGAATTTTACCAGCCGGTATGCTGTAGCCGGAAATCGTATCCGCCAGCGGCCATTGCCTGACACGGCTCTTCTTTTCAGAGCCAAATACAGCGGCATCCAAATCGCCCTCAAATAACGGCGTTGGTTGTACCCGGTAATTGACGGTGTAACGGCGCAAAATTTCCTGCCCAAGCTGGCGATAGCTGAGGTCTGGATTTTGAGCCAATGCTTCGAACAATGTGTAGGTGAACAAGCCATGAGGCTTGCGATCCGGATCGTTCGGGGGGAGGTTCATCTCTGGTGTTGTCTGATTGGTCTGGGCAGCATAAAAGGCCACAAATATCCCAGCACCATCTCCACTGTTATCAATCAGCGCGGAAGATTCGACAGGGCTGCTGCCGCCACGTGTTTGAGTGACCTCCAAATTCGCCATTGCGGTGTCCGGTATACCCAAAGCTTCTGTCGGCAGTTTTCGGGAAACCTCTTCGTCACCTGGCGTTGTTTTGCCAA
>NVXB01000141.1 GCA_002746425.1 Hyphomicrobiales bacterium
TGCCCCGGCGAACCCAGCGCGACTTGCAAGCTTATTATTTGGATCATGCGTGCCGCTACCTATCGTGATAACGCTAGCTCCCAGAGCAAGATGATCTCGAAGCCCATCGACAAGATGCACATGGCCCATCACATTGGTGGCAAAGGTTTCGTCGATTCCATTTGCAGTCAGCTTTTGCGGCCCCAGAATTTGAAGCCCCGCGATACAGGACAAGGACGCAATCTTGCTGTCGCCCAGACGATTTTTAATCTCACTTACAAAGCTTTTTACCAAATCAGGCGATGCAGTATCAAGCCGCAGCACGTCAAGCCGCCCGGCCGGAACCATACGCCTTAGCGCGTCGGTTTCCGCAGGGTTTCGTGCGCCCGCTATAATCAAATCATCTGTCTTTTTCGCCAACCGCTTAGCGACAGACAGTCCCAACCCTGAGGTTGCGCCTGTAATGATATGTACCGCTGCCATGATTAATCCTATTCACGTGTTTGCATGAACAGGTATATAATACGAATTTCGTACTATTCAACTTTCGGTTTGTGCGATTTTGGAAATAAGCTTAATAAAGACATCTTGATCCGTTGGTGAAAGCTGCTCCAGCATCATTCGGCAGTGGGTTTTCTGAACGTCAATGAGATCGAAGACATACCTCGTTCCAGAGCCAGTGAGGCTAAGGGCAATCGATCTGCGATTCTTATCGGGACGCTCGCGTTGCAAGAATTCTCGATTGGCCAGTCGATCGGTTGCTGATGAAATCGTCGTCGGTGCGACTTTCAGATATCGCGCCACATCCGTGGGTCCACAACCGGGATGAGCGGACACGTATAACATCACCTGAATATCAATCTGATTCAGTGGTTTGCTATCTGACACTTCACTTTCGGCAATCTTGAACCGCCGCATCATTGCATCAATCGCAATACGAAGAGTGGTGGCCTGATTATCAGTAGGTGCATTCATACCACGATAATATACGATATTCGTATGGTTTCCCACCGGATATGTATGGCGAGGGCGATTATTTCCGAGGTTTAAATTTTTGAAGGTAGAATTGCTCCGTGCAGCGAAGAAAGCGGGAATCTGCCGTTGATGCTGGCGTAATATACCGCAACTTTGGTGTCGCAGGCTTCGACTATTTCCCCCACCTTCCCGCCTTTTCATACCCTTCACCACCCATTGGGCAGGTGCCAGATATAGGTATTGTATAGGTATTGTTTGGCGGAAATAGCGCGTGTCGTGACGCTTTTCCCTCTCATGGTTCCTATTGCGGCGCATAAACAGTGCAAACTGTGTCTTTCTGGGCCTTGCTTTTGCACCGTGATCGCGGCACAAGCTCGCGACTATGTTGACAATTAATACACTGACTTTCCGTATGGCCGGGCGACTTCTGCTTGAAGACGCCAGCCTCACCGTGCCCGGCGGCACCAAAATTGGCCTTGTGGGCAAAAATGGTACCGGCAAAACCACGCTTTTCAAGCTGATCACCCGTGATCTTGCGCCCGAAAGCGGATCGATTTCGCTGGTGCGCAACGCCCGTGTTGGCCAAGTGGCGCAAGAAGCCCCCGGCGGGCCCGATACGCTGCTGGAATTCGTGCTGATGGCCGATAAGGAGCGCACCGCGCTGCTGACTGAGGCAGAAACCGCGACCGACCCGGATCGTATCTCGGATATCTACACACGGTTGAGCGATATTGACGCTTATTCCGCCGAATCGCGTGCAGGCACCATCCTTTCCGGCCTTGGCTTTGATGCCGAGGCGCAACAGCTGCCCTGCTCCGATTTTTCGGGCGGTTGGCGCATGCGCGTTGCCTTGGCGGCGGTGCTGTTTTCTGAGCCCGATTTGTTGCTGCTTGATGAGCCGACCAACTATCTCGATCTGGAAGGCACCTTGTGGCTGCAGGCCTATTTGAAAAAATACCCGCACACCATCATCATCATCAGCCATGACCGCGAATTGCTTAACGCGTCGGTAGAGATGATTGCGCATCTGGAACACCGCAAAATCACGACCTATCGCGGTGGCTATGATGTGTTTGAAAAAACGCGGCGTGAAAAACAGGTTTTGCTGGAAAAAGGCAAGGTCAAGCATGATGCTGCGCGAAAACATATGGAAGCTTTTGTTGAACGCTTCCGTTACACGGCATCCAAAGCGCGCCAGGCCCAATCGCGTATCAAAGCGCTGGAAAAAATGGGCACCGCCACCTTGATGCTGGATGAGACAAGCCTGCCGATCAGGTTTCCGCCGCCGGAAAAGACACTGGCACCGCCCATCATGCATTTTGATCGGGTGAGCGTTGGTTATACGCCGGGCCAGCCAGTGCTGAAAAACATCAGCCAGCGTATTGATGATGATGATCGTATTGGTCTTTTGGGCCAAAACGGCAACGGTAAATCAACCTTTGCCAAATTGCTGGCCGGGCGGTTGCAAGCCGACGATGGTGAGATCACCCGAGCGCCAAAACTGAAAATTGCTTATTTCGCCCAGCACCAGCTGGATGAGTTGATCCCATCGCAATCGGCCTTTGAGCATGTGCGCCCGCTAATGCCAAAGGTGCACGAATCCAAGGTGCGCGCCCGCGTGGCGCAAATGGGCCTTGGTGCGGATAAAATGGACACAAAGGTTGAGCAGCTTTCGGGCGGCGAAAAGGCTCGGTTGATGCTGGGTCTGGCGACTTTTGACGGGCCACATCTGCTGATCCTCGATGAGCCAACCAACCATCTGGACATTGATAGCCGCCAGGCGCTGGTGCAGGCGCTGACGGAATATCCCGGCGCCGTGGTTATCGTCAGCCATGATCGCTCCTTGCTGAATGCCACCGTTGATAAATTGTGGCTGGTGGCCGATGGCACGATTGCGCCATTTATGGGCGATCTGGATGATTACCGCCGCTATATTTTGAGCGGTAAAATGCCCAACGTGCCAATGGAGAAGTCTGCGCCGCAAAAGCAGGTATCCTCCAACCAAAACGCACAGGAACGGCGCAAAGACGCCGCGCAAAAGCGCCAGTCCCTTGCCCCATTACGCAAGAAAATCAAAGGCTTGGAATCGGATATGAGCAAGTTGAATCAGCAAATCAAAGCTGCTGAAACAGGCTTGGCTGATCCAGATTTGTACAGCAGTGACCCGGCAAAAGTTACGCTTTTGACCAAATCTCGTTCAAGTGCTGAGAAGCTGCTGATCACCACCGAGGAAAAGTGGCTGGCCTGCACAGAAGAGCTGGAAGTGGCGCAATCTGCCGCTGGTTAGGCCTTCTCTAAATTATGGTGCCGGTTTTGGGGTTACACCCACAATCGGCCCCATACGCCGCCCATAATCATGGCGCGCGGACGCGGCATGAAACATCCGCGAGACTGAACCATCGAGATACAGCGCGTTGCGTATGTGCAGCCTGTCGCGGAACACACGGCCAAAGCTGTGGAAATTGACGCGCTCCTCGCTTAGTACAAACATCACCACCCCATCATCGCGCACGCCAACGCCATTGCGGATGTTTTTGGAGGTGCCATCGACCAGAAATCTGGGGTGCAACGCGCCATCAATCACCAGCATCGGGCCAGATTGCGTGGCAAAATTGGGCGATATTCTGGCGTTGATATAGACCTCAGTTTCCAAAACGCCGCCTTGGCCATCCAACATATAAAAAACACCATTGGGCATGAGGTGGAAATTGCCCGGCCCTTCATTGCGGTTGATGTCGCTCAATTGCTGTCCACTCTCAACATACAGCCCCACAGGATCGCGGTTGCGGTGGTACATGCCGCCATTCATGGCGAACAGCAGCTCGGTGCCGTGAATTGATAGATCGCTTTCCAGAGCGGTAAAGCTGCCATAGATCCGCCCAGCTTCAGAAGAATGGTAGATGCGGATATCATGCTGGCCGGGATCAAAGCTGCACACGCTGTAACGCGCGTGATCAAACCGAATAGATTGGCAATCGCCGGGCGCAAAGCCGATATCCAGCTCATTCTCGGCATGCACCGCGCCAATGCCAGCAAGCAGCAATGCGATAATAACCGTAAAGAAGACCATCATTTGCGAGCTTTCCAAAGTATAGCGGGCGGCGGCAAATCGTCTCCCGCCGGGTCCATGAGCTTTATCACGAAGCAATCACCGGGCGTGCGTTGTGCCAGGCAATTGGCCTTGGCGCTTTGCAGCAAGGCGGCAACGGAGGCCTGGCCGCATAGCGAGATATCATATTGCAGATCATCGCCATGAAATTTCACCACAGCGGAATATTGCGCGGGCCAGCAATAGTTGGTGACGACGCATTCATTGTCCGCATTGGCCTCACACAAAAGTTTTGCACAGGCCATGGCGGTTGCCGCATCGGTGTTTCGGCAGTGATATGTGCCACTTTCAGCGGCCTGCGAAAACGCAACACCTTGAAGTTCCGAAGCAATTGCGGGTGCGCTCAACATCGTAATAATTAATAAACCAACTCTCAAAATACACTTAATATTAATCACGTTTTTCACCTTTAAGTGTTGCAAGCTACTTTGCGTCAGTTCGCCATTTCCCCGTAATCAACTTGCTGTATGACATGCTGCATACTAATTCTTAGTCCCCTATTTGGAGCTCCATAATGCGCCGTATTTCTCTGATTGCAGGTCTTCTTGCGACCCTTTGTGTTTCCTCCCCTGCGCTGGCTAAACTGGAGAAAAAATTCTGCATTACCAATGAGACTGACCAGACAATATGGCTTTCTCTTGGCAAGCTTGGTGAAGTCAGCAAGGCGAAGTTGCTAACGCCAAAATCCCGCCTTTGCTCGCTTTATCACGGCCTGGAGCCGATTTACCTATCCGTTTCGCGGCGCAATGGCGAGCCAGTGCATTGCTACGAGGCGCTCAAAGCCTATGACGACACCGTCATCAAGCTAAAGTCCTACGACCCCGCCAAAGGTTGCATGCTGACCAAAGCCAAAAAGAGTTAATTTCATTGGGCTTTTGGGCGCGGGTTGGCGGGAGCTGAATAAACAATCACCGCAACTGCTGTGCCACCCTCCTACCGTCATCCTCGGGCTTGTTGGTGCAACATAATCACACGCTTCCACGTCATCCAGCCCACACAAACTACCCCGTTTCGTCATGCCAAGACTTGATCTTGGCATCCAGTTGACGCAAGCGGTCGTAGATCAAATTCATTGGTTGCACCCAGTTGAAGCATAGCTCTGGATCCCAAGATCAAGTCTTGGGATGACGACTGGGATGGGATGATGGCGGGAGCTGAGAACGCCACCGCAACAGCCGTGCCACCCCTCGCCCATCATCCAGCCCGCACAAACGTCCCCGTTTCGTCATGCCAAGACTTGATCTTGGCATCCAGTTGACGCAAGCGGTCGTAGATCAAATTCATAGATTGCACCCCGTTGAAGCATAGCTCATGGACCCCGGTGGCGGAAAAATGTTTCCGCTTCAAAAAAGAATTGGGTGATGGCAGAGGAAGCACCGGCGTCGATCTTGCGTTTCAGCCAGTCGACATCGGCATTGTCATCAGCAGCCATTGGATGGCGGTCGGGATAAGCACCGACGCGGATGTTGAAGCTGTTCAGACCAGCGAGCGCCTCGATCAGTTCGCAA
>NVXB01000042.1 GCA_002746425.1 Hyphomicrobiales bacterium
GAAGGTGATTTGTCCTGGCCAGAGCGGCGCAAATCCGATGAATTTGATTTCGGCTATGTGCTGACCGTGCACAAATCCCAAGGCTCACAATGGGATAATGTCGTGCTCTTCGACGAAAGCTTCGCCTTCCGCGAGCACCGCGAACGCTGGCTCTACACAGGCATCACCCGTGCCGCCAAAACACTGACGATTGTGCGCTGATTAGTCTTTTTATGCACATGTTTGGATTCGAGCGCGAAACGAATCAGCAAAGCATTCACAAACTGTAGGAAATAGCTTAGGCCTGTCTTTTTAAGAGATTTTAGATGACCTATTTCCTGTCTTGTTTCCTTTGCGGCGTAATAATAATTGCACCTCAGCTGGGATTTTTAAGCGCTGTCTCATCGCAAGGTCATGGTTTGGATATTAGCTCATTAGTTGTAAACTTCATGAGCATGTTATTTACGTTTCTTTGGGTTGGCTTGCCGCTTCTTTTTCGTAAACCAAATGCCCCTAGGAGCTGGAAAATATTGTTGTTAATTGCCTTTTGGGCCAGTTTGGTAAATGTCATTCTGCTGCCAGCAATTGCCAATTACCTACCAACGATTGAATTTTCATCGGTAGTTGTTGGGCGGCTATGGATCCTAATTGCCTTTCCCTTTGCGGTTTGGGGTATCTCTGGTGGTGTTGGCGCCTCACTTATCTGGTCTGTTTTGATGGCAGCACTTCTGTGGTGGATGCACGGAGTGATAGCTAAACGGCTCAATGCTTAAGGCGCTTAATTCTGCTTTCGCGAACGCTGACAATTGCGATCTAGCGTTGGCTAGATCGCAGGCTCCGCCGGTTCCCACAACTCCACCGGGTTATCTTCGGGGTCATGGATGCGGGCAAAGCGGCCATTTGGGTAGGTTTCACGGTCCAGGACGACAGTAATCCCGGCATCTTCTAATTGCACGCACATGGCGTCCAGATCGTGTACGCGGAAATTGATCATCCACTTTTGTGCATCGCGGCCAAAATAGTCGGTGTCGGCTGCAAAGGGGGCAAACACAGTTGTGCCTGCCTGTTGCTGCCAGGGCAGCGTTTCATAGTCTCCCGGTAGCGGGTCCACGCCCAGATGATCATGATACCATTGGGCCAGTTTTTCCGGGTTTTCTGCCCGGAAAAACAAACCGCCAATTCCTGTTACCTTTTGCTTGGTCACGAGAATTACTCCGCAGGTTTAGCTGATTCTGCTGGAACAAAATTAGGTGAGCCGGGGTTGTTCGGATGCGTTGTCCAATTGGCGTATTCATTGCTGATTGGCTTGTTGGTGCGTGGATCAACACCGGATGTCATCTGTACCAGAGAGATACAATCTTCAACCGGGCAAACATTGACGCACAAATTACAGCCAACGCATTCCTCGTCGATCACCTCAAAATGCCGCGCACCATCCACCATCGATGTGATCGCCTGATGGGAGGTATCCTCACAGGCAATGTGGCAACGGCCACATTTGATGCACAAATCCTGGTCGATTTCAGCTTTTGCGATGTAGTTCAGGTTGAGGTTTTGCCATTCGGTAACATTTGGCACGGCACGGCCCACAATCTCATCCACACTGGCAAAGCCTTTGTCGTGCATGAAATCATCAAGGCCTGCAATCATGTCCTCGACAACCTTGAAACCATAGACCATCGCCGCTGTGCACACCTGCACATTGCCGCAGCCAAGGGCCATGAATTCCACTGCATCACGCCATGTCGTTATGCCGCCAATGCCTGAAATGGGCAGTTTGGCGGTTTCAGGATCGGTCGCGATTTTAGACACCATATTGAGCGCAATCGGTTTTACCGCCGGGCCGCAATAGCCGCCATGGGTGCCTTTGCCATCAATCGATGGTTCTGGCGAAAATGTATCCAGATTGACGCTCATAATCGAGGTGATGGTGTTGATGAGTGACACCGCATCCGCGCCGCCTTTATTGGCCGCACGGGCTGCTGTGCGAATGTCCGAGATGTTGGGCGTTAGCTTCACAATCACGGGCATGCGGGTGTATTGCTTACACCAGCGCGTGACCATTTCCACATATTCTGGCACCTGGCCCACAGAGGCCCCCATGCCACGTTCTGACATGCCATGCGGGCAGCCAAAATTCAGCTCAATGCCATCGGCTTCAGTGTCTTCGACACGCGCCAATATGCTTTTCCAGTTTTGCTCTTCGCAAGGCACCATCAGCGAGACGATCATTGCGCGGTCTTTCCAGTCGCGCTTGACCTGCTTGATTTCCCGCAAATTGGTTTCAAGCGGGCGATCAGTGATCAGCTCAATATTGTTGAGGCCGATAAGGCGGCGGTCATTTGACCAGCTTGCGCCATAACGCGGCCCGTTGACGTTGACGACGGGAGGGTCTTCGCCAAGTGTTTTCCACACAACACCGCCCCAACCAGCCTCAAAGGCGCGCACAACATTGTACGCCTTGTCGGTTGGCGGCGCAGAGGCCAGCCAAAACGGGTTGGGAGATTTGATACCAATGAAATTACTACGTAGGTCTGCCATGGTCCTGTCCCCTAACCCATCAATGCCTTGTGGATGCTCTCCGCAGCCACTTTGCCGTGTTCCACCGAAACAACCGTCAAATCTTCACCTTCATTGACGCAATCGCCTCCGGCCCAGATTTTATCAATGTTGGTTTTGAAGTTCTCATCCACCTTGATGCGTTTGCCAGTCAGCTCAATCTTGGCAAAATCTTCGCCCAGTTGCGCGCCGTCCAGCGTTTGGCCAATGGCCTTGAACACCATGTCGGCTTCCAGCGTAAAGGTTTCACCGGTGCCGGAAAGTGCGCCGTCATCATCGCGCATTTTTTCAAAGGTGATGGCCCGCACCGCGCCGTTGGTTACCAGCGCTTTTGGCGCGGCATAGGTGCGAATGGTCACGCCAGTGGTCTGAGCAAATTTTTGCTCTTTGGAGCTGGCATTCATGCGGTTTTGGCCRCGGCGRTASACGATGGTCACTTCCTCAGCGCCAAGGCGTTTGGTCTGATTGGCAATRTCGGTTGCGGTCATGCCGCCGCCAATCACAACGACCTTGCTGCCGACGGGCAGGGTGGCCATATYRTCGGCCTGRCGCAAATCCTCAATATACTCAACCGCATCCATMACMCCRTCWGCGTCTTCACCATCAAGRCCCAGYGCRTTGACGCCGTTTAGCCCRACAGCCAGAAAAACMGCATCGAATTCAGTATGCAACTGAGACAGGGTCATATCGCGCCCAAGGGCAAGGCCGGCCTGCACATTGATGCCATCAATACCAAGGATRAAATCAATCTCGCGCTGGGCAAAATCATCAGCCGTTTTATAGGCCGCAATGCCGTATTCGTTTAAGCCACCAAGCTTGTCGTGGGCATCATACAAAAACACCTCATGACCATGCATYGCCARSCGGTGRGCRCASGAAATRCCTGCSGGKCCAGCACCYACAACSGCRACGCGTTTGCCGCTTGGCGGCGCAGGCACAAAGGGCTGTAGCATTTTGTCAGCCATGTAATAATCTGTCGCAAAGCGTTGCAAATGGCCGATTTTAACCGGCTTGCCTTCCGCTTCTTCRCGCACRCAYTTTTCTTCRCAGAGYTGYTCGGTCGGGCACACCCGGGCGCACATGCCGCCCATGATGTTCTGCTCAAAAATGGTTTTYGCMGCGCCATCAGGGYTGCCGGTCTGAATCTGACGGATGAATTGCGGAATATCAATCGATGTCGGACAGGCCTGAATGCACGGCGCGTCATAGCAAAAATAGCAGCGCTCGGCCTCAACAAATGCTTCCCGCTTGCTCAGCAGCGGATAGGCATCGGAAAAATTATCGATATAGTCATCGGCACTTAAACGACCGGATCTGATGTCCGGGTCCCCCAGTTTTGCGCCCAATTTCGCCCCCAGTTCATCCGCCATTTGCAACCTCCATTCGCAAAATATTTTACCATTTGGACAAATTTTTACCGATCTGTCTAGAGGCGATATGAAATGGCGTTGCTAAATTGCCACCGCCTGCAATAAATTGTGCCGTGAGATAAATTGTTTGCCTGTCACAACCTAAAATTGTTGAAATTTCCTTTATATTTCAGCCTTGTACGCCTTGTACGCCGTTTGTAATTTTGAACATGTTATAAATAACATCTTTTGCATCAATCTAGAAAACTATATCGAAGAATCACCTATTTAAAATAACTTATTGGTTTTGATATGTTTTTTAAATTGCGTGCTTCCAAGCAATTATTGCTTTCAACAGCATTAGTTTCTATTTTCTTCACATCTGTTGGTGGTGCAAATGCCGTTGTCCAGACCATTACAGGAGATACAACTGGTGCACCTATCGACAACCGAGTAGTTCCTAACGGATCAAATACACCAACAACCCTAGCTAACAACAGTAGTCAACACCGAGAACACACTATCACGGTTTTCCAAGGTAGTACTTATCGGTTTGAAACTGTAGCCCCAACAGCTTTTGATACCTTTCTTGTTTTATATTCAAGGGGGTATACTCCAAGTAGCCCTCTGACAAATGTAGTTGTTGCCAACGATGATATTGTTTTTGGAATTAATATTCTTTCCAGAATATTGACGGGGCCTCTAAACGCTGGTTCTTATACTATAGTGGTAACTAGTTATGATGCCGCATATTATGGTGCTTATACGCTTGAAATTGAGTGTTTAACTAATTGCTTTGACCTAGGAGAAGAATTGAGAATTCAGGCTGCTGCGCAAGGTATAGTCCTATCCAAAGCGCAGAAT
Organism: Hyphomicrobiales bacterium; assembly: GCA_002746425.1. Taxonomy (GTDB): domain Bacteria; phylum Pseudomonadota; class Alphaproteobacteria; order Rhizobiales. The sequence continues at coordinate 4,752 of NVXB01000042.1, forward strand.
CGCGCCATCATTCAGAATTTGCAAAATCGCTTTTTTGGTCAAAATGGTGGAGATGCACCTCTGTTGGGCTATGCCGATGAGGGCTTGCCAACAGCTTCGGATATTGCTGCCAAACGTTGGTCTGTGTGGGCGGAAGCCAGCGGGTCTGTTCTGGATGGTAACACCGGCGTTTCAATATCAGGCCACCAGCTGCAACAGCAATTCGGGTTTGATTATATGCTGAACAATAATGTTATTGTTGGCATGTCATTTGGGGCCGGGCAATTCAATGTGGATGCCGGATCGACAGAGTTTGTCGATGGCGTTTCCTATTTTGTGCAACCTTATATCGGCTTCAGCAGTGATGGCTGGTTGGCGACATTGCAGGCTGGTTATACCTACACCGATTATGATGAGTTTGATCTTAGCCCCGCAGCCAATGATGTGCTTTCCGCCAAGGGAGATCGTTTTACGGTTTCAGCCAGCGTAAGCAAAAAGATTGATTTTGATGGTGACTTCTCATTAACGCCAGAAGTTCGAGCCATTTATGGCCACGAAAAAATCAGGGATATTGATGGGCCTTCGGGACCCCTTGCTGATGAGACTGCAAAATACTTCTTTACCAGTGCTAGTCTTGAATTGTCTCGTGGATTGGGAAGTGATACCGGTTTTGGTAAAGCATACCCGCGTGCTGGCATTGAATATGTCGACACCGACGGCGATGGTTCCAGCGCAGCATTGTCTACCGACTTCCACAGTGAAAGTATTTCAGGTGCCGTTGCACTTGGCGTACAATACGAAATGGTTAGCGGTTTCAATGTATCCGGTGAGTTGAAGGCCGGCGGCCTTGGCTCCGATATTGCGAGTTATGGTGGCAATCTGCGGTTAGGCTACGCTTTCTGAATGCATAATATTTGATATTTGAGTGTTATTAAGAAGCTTCACAGGGCAACTTGTGGAGCTTTTTTAATGGCTGTCACCACAGCAAACACGAAGTTTTGAGCGGTTGTTTATCACTTTGAGCATGCCTTCTCTTGTCATGGTTGGGTACCTTCGATAAACCAACGGTGAAACTGCAAGCACAGGCGTAATATGACTCGTTTCTTGGATACTGATGCAAAACTGTTTTCCCGCCGTGCTTTATTGCTTGGCGGCGCAGCCTTGGCACTTGCCGCCTGTACGCCGGATGGCTTGCAGGTTGGTTTGCTGGATGATGAATATTACTCATCCGCCTATGGCCCAAAGCCAGATGAAGAGTTTCCGCTGGATGCGCTGGATGTTGTCAAAAAGGCCGACAAACGCCTGTTCCGCCAGGTTGTGCGCTATAAAACCAAGGAAAAGACTGGCACAATCGTCATCGATCCTGCCAATCATTATCTCTATTTGATCCACGATAATGGCTACGCGATGCGCTATGGCGTGGGTGTGGGCAAGGCCGGAATGGCTTGGTCCGGCAAGGCCTATGTGGCTGGCAAACGTCGCTGGCCTAGCTGGCGTCCGCCCGCAGAAATGATTGCGCGACGCCCTGAATTGCAAAAATACGGACCTGAAGGCATGGCTGGTGGTTTGGAAAATCCACTGGGCGCGCGCGCGCTTTACCTGTTTGAGGGTGAGGTCGACACGCTTTACCGCATTCACGGTACGACCGATCCTAAATCCATTGGAAAATCGGTTTCCAGTGGCTGTATCCGCATGTGGAATCACGATGTGATTGATCTTTATGAGCGGGTCAAGAAGTACACGCCTGTTGTTGTCCTGTCCGCTGGGGCAGATAAAAAGACTGACGCGTGACACAGATAAGCATGACACGGGCAAGCATGACGCAGGCAAATGAATTACTGAGGCAGATGTTCGCAGCCGCTGTTGCTGCCGCTAATCCGGCCATTGTTGTGCCGCCCTGCCTGCCATCAAAACCCAAAGGTCGCGTCATCGTGCTTGGTGCTGGCAAAGCATCCGCCGCCATGGGCAAAGCCGCAGAGCTGGCCATATTGCAGCAATGGGGCATCGAACCATCTGGTTTGATCGTGACCCAATACGGCGCTGCGGTTTCGTGCGAACACATCGAAATTATTGAGGCCAGCCATCCGGTTCCCGATGAGAATGGTCTGGATGCCGCCAAACGAATTCTGGCGCTGGCGCAAAGCGCGGGCGAAGATGATTTGGTGCTGTTTCTGGTTTCTGGTGGCGGTTCCTCGCTGCTGCCCTTGCCCGGTGAGGGGCTGACCCTTGATGACAAGCAAACCATCAATAGGGCTTTGCTTAAATCCGGCGCGAACATCCATGAAATGAACATTGTGCGTAAGCACCTCTCGGCCATCAAAGGCGGCAGGCTTGCCGCCGCCGCTTATCCAGCGCATTTGGTGACGCTGGCGATTTCCGATGTGCCGGGCGATGATTTTGGTACCATTGCGTCTGGTCCCACCATTGCCGATCCAAGCAATGTCGATGATGCCGCTCAGATTATGGCGCGTTATAAGCTGGATTTACCTGCCCATATCAAAGCGTTTTTGAGCACGGATGCGGCCCAGACGCCCGATCCGTCCAACGCCTGCTTTACCAATTCTGAAACCCGTATGGTGGCCCGCCCGCAAGCCTCGCTGGAAGCTGCTGCGCAAGTGGCGCAAGATGCTGGCTACACACCGCTCATTCTTGGTGATGCCATAGAGGGTGAGGCCAAAGAGGTCGGCATTGTCATGGCCGGTATCGCCAAACAGGTGCGCAACCACGGTCAGCCCGGCAAAGCTCCACTTGCACTGATTTCAGGCGGTGAAACCACGGTAACCGTATCTGGCCCCACCGGGCGCGGTGGCCGCAACACCGCCTTTTTGCTGAGTTTTGCCATTGCCATGGATGATGCGCCCGGCATCAGCGCCATTGCCTGCGATACCGATGGTATTGATGGATCTGAAGACAATGCCGGTGCCATTTATCTGCCCGGTGATATCGCTGATGCGCGCGCCGCCGACGACCGCGCCATTGATTATCTCACAGCATTCGACAGCTATAGTTTCTTTGAAAAACTGGACCGGCTGGTGATGACCGGCCCAACGCTGACCAATGTCAATGATCTGCGGATCGTACTGATCGAGCCATAGTTGCCCCCTATTGCGGGCTTCCGCTTGACGCTTTTCCATCATTTTTACCGGCGGTTTTCACCTCTATACAGAGTAGGCCTGCTTGAAATTGCCCGTACCTGCACGTAGGGTAAATGCAATAATAGGGAAACATTTGGGAGAAGTGCCACATGGCAGCAGGGGCAACATATCTGGGCCTTGATATTGGCACGTCTGGCGTAAAGGCCGTGCTGATCGGGGAAGATCAGACCATTCTCGCCAGCGAAACATCTCCGCTTTCCGTCTCTCGCCCACATTCTGGCTGGTCTGAGCAGGAAGCCGATCATTGGATCGCAGCAACCATCAAAGCCATTGCAGCTGTTAAATCCGCCGTGCCGGAAGCCTTTGCTACATTGACAGGCATTGGCCTGTCCGGGCAGCAGCACGGCGCGACCCTGCTTGGTGCCGACGACAAACCCCTGCGCCCTTGTATTTTATGGAATGACGGACGCTCGCAAGCCGAATGCGCCGAGCTTGATGCTTTGGCAGATTATCAGGGCATTGGTGGCAACATCATTATGCCTGGCTTTACCGCGCCAAAATTGCGCTGGGTGCAAAAGCATGAGCCTGAGATTTTTGCGAAAACCAAAAAAGTCCTGTTGCCAAAAGATTATGTGCGCCTTTGGCTAACCGGCAACTACGTGTCGGACATGTCGGATTCTGCCGGTACTTTATGGCTTGATGTCGCCGCGCGCAAATGGTCGCCGGAATTGCTCAGCGCTTCTGATCTAACGCTCGATCATATGCCTTCGCTGGTTGAAGGCAGCGAAAGCTCTGGCACGTTGCGCAGCCAATTGGCCAGCGAATGGGGCGTTTCTGCCAGCACAATTGTTGCAGGCGGCGGCGGCGATAACGCGGCCTCGGCTTGCGGCCTTGGTGTTGTGACACCTGACACCGCCTTTGTATCGCTGGGGACTTCCGGTGTGGTGTTTGTGTCCAATGAGCACTTTTCGCCCAACACGGCAGGCGCGGTGCATGCCATGTGCCACGCCATTCCCGATACCTGGCATCAGATGGGCGTCATTCTGTCCGCCATGGACAGCCTGACCTGGCTTTCGGGCATTACCGGCACCAGCGCGCCGGATCTGACCAGCGCTTTGGAAGGCGATTTGGGCGCGCCCGGTTCTGGCCTGTTCCTGCCCTACCTTTCCGGCGAGCGCACCCCGCATAATGATTCTGGCGCACGCGGTGCCTTTATTGGTCTGGATCATAACAGCGACAAAACCGTGCTGACGCGCTTGGTGCTGGAAGGCATCGCCTTTGCCGTGCGCGACAGTGTGCGGGTGTTGTCAGATGCCGGCAGCAAGATGGACAGCGTTTTGGTGGCAGGCGGCGGCGGGCGCAGCAAAGCTTTGCTGAAAATTCTGGCAAGTGTGCTCAACATCGATTTGCTCCTGCCGGAGGCTGGCGATTTTGGCGGCGGCTTTGGCGCCGCGCGCCTTGGCCTTATTGCCGCCACCGGAGCCAATCCGATTGAGATTTGCGCTCAGCCCAAAATTGTCGAATCCGTCTCACCTGATGCCGATCTGACATCGGCCTATGACGATAAATATCAAGCCTATCGCGCGCTGTATCCAGCGCTCAAACCTTTCACTCAGAATTAGGAATTTCTCTCATGAGCACCGGCTTTTTTGGCGATATTGCGCCGATCAAATACGAAGGTCCCAACAGCACCAACGACTTTGCTTTTCGGCACTACAACCCCGATGAAGTGATCCTGGGCAAGCGCATGGAAGACCATTTGCGCATGGCCGTGGCCTACTGGCACAGCTTTGCTTATGCTGGCAGCGACCCTTTTGGCGGTGATACTTTTGACCGTCCATGGTTCAGCGGCGATCCCATGGAAGCTGCTAAGCTGAAAGCCGATGTAGCCTTTGAGATGTTCGACATTCTCGATGCGCCATTTTTCTGCTTCCACGATCGCGATATCGCTCCTGAAGGCGAGACGCTGGAAGAGAGCAATCGCTACGTTTCTGAGATCGCCGATGTCTTCTCGCGCAAAATGGAAACATCTAAAACCAAGCTGCTGTGGGGCACGGCCAATCTGTTTTCTAACCGCCGCTATATGGCGGGCGCAGCCTCCAATCCTGACCCCGAAGTTTTTGCTTATGCCGCCGGTCAGGTAAAGCATTGTCTGGATATCACCAAGCAGCTTGGCGGGGCCAATTATGTGCTTTGGGGTGGCCGCGAGGGTTACGAGACATTGCTCAACACCGACATGAAGCGCGAGTTGAATCAACTTGGCCGCTTCCTCAACCTTGTTGTTGAATACAAACATAAAATCGGTTTTGAAGGCACGATCCTTATCGARCCAAAACCGCAAGAGCCAACAAAGCATCARTATGATTTTGATGTGGCCACCGTCTATGGCTTCCTGCAGGCCAATGGCTTGGAAAACGAAGTGAAGGTCAACATCGAAGTGGGCCACTCCGTGCTGGCCAACCACTCATTCGAGCATGAAATTGCCACCGCTATGGCGCTGGGCATTTTCGGTTCTGTTGATGCCAACCGCAATGATTACCAGTCTGGCTGGGATACCGATCAATTCCCCAACAATGTGCCTGAAATGGCCGTGGCGCTGTACTACATGTTGCAGGGCGGCGGGCTGACCAATGGTGGCTTCAACTTCGATTCCAAATTGCGTCGCCAGTCGCTTGATCCATCCGACTTGATCCTCGCCCATGTTGGCGGCATGGACACAATGGGCCGCGCGCTGAAAGCCGCAGCTGCGATGGTCGAAGATGGTATTTGGGAAGGCATGGTTGACGAGCGTTATGCCGGTTGGGATCGTCCTGAATCAAAGATGATGCTGGATGGCACCTATAAGCTGGAAGACATTGCCGATTGGGTGAAAACCGTTGAAGTTAATCCGCAGCCAATATCTGGCCGTCAGGAATATTTGGAAAATCTGATCAACAGATACGTTTAAGGCGTCGCTGTTTCATTGGATGTTGGGAGCATGGAATGAGCAAGATTAAATATGGCATGGTTGGCGGCGGCAAGGATGCCTTTATTGGCGCTGTGCACCGCATTGCAGCACGCATGGATGACCACTTCGAGCTGGTCGCCGGGGCCTTTTCTTCAACCGCGGAAAAGGCCATTGCATCGGCCAAAGAGCTGGGTGTCGATCAAGACCGCGGCTATGGCTCATACGAGAATATGGCCAAGGTAGAAGCCGCGCGTGAAGATGGCATTGAAGTTGTGACCATCGTCACGCCAAACCACATGCATTTTCCGGTTGCCAAAGCGTTTTTGGAAGCTGGCATTCATGTGATTTGCGACAAGCCGATGACAAATTCCAAGGCGGAAGCCGAGGAGCTGGCGCGTATTGTTGAGACCAGCGGCAAGCTGTTCATTCTAACCCACAACTACACCGGCTATCCGCTCATCCGTCAGGCCCGCGCCATGATTGCGGCGGGTGATCTGGGCGACATTCGCCTGGTGCAGGCGGAATATGCGCAGGATTGGCTGGCTGAGCCATTGGAAGCCACCGGCCAGAAACAGGCTGAATGGCGTACCGATCCGGCGCGTTCCGGTATTGGCGGCTGTGTTGGCGATATTGGCACCCACGCCTATAATCTGGCCTGTTATGTGTCGGGCCTGAAAGCRGWWAWACTGGCYGCTGATCTGACSACWTTTGTGCCGGGCCGTGCGCTCGATGACAACGTCAATGTYATGCTGCGCTACGAAAATGGTGCACGCGGCATGATCTGGGCAAGTCAGGTTGCAACTGGCTGTGAGAATGCKCTTACCCTGCGCATTTACGGCACCAAAGCTGGYATTTCGTGGGAGCAGGAAAACYCCAATAAAATGACCTTCACCCGTTTGGGCGAAGCACCGCAGATMCTYACCCGTGGTGGTGCWGGCTCGATTGGTGATGCAGGTTCGCGGCTTACCCGCACGCCTCCTGGGCACCCAGAAGGATATCTGGAAGGCTTTGCCAACATCTACTCAGAAGCCGCCGCCGCCATTAAYGCAGCGCGCGATGGCACGGCGCTTGATCCATCCGTGCATTATCCCACTGTTTATGACGGYATYGATGGYGTTGCCTTYATYGAGGCATGCGTTGCSTCCTCAGAAGCTGAYGCGGCCTGGACRGCGCTTTAACGAGCACTGGGACGTATTGCCGGGAAGTATTCAAGGGGCCGGTGCTTTTGCGCTGGCCCTTTTTTGTTTGGTTTCATTCTCTGATTTTGTTTTGTGGATCATCAAATGGCAGCAGCTTCTTACCCCCAAACGTCCACCTTTCCGCGTTTTCCAGCCCGACTAAAACCTCTCCGTTTCGTTATGCCAAGACTTGATCTTGGTATCCAGTTGGCGCGGATGGTGGGGTGTAGAGTTGCCGAGTATCAACGAAGCAATACCGTTGCTCTGGATACCAAGATCAAGTCTTGGCATGACGGGTGGGATGAGCGGCAGTGGGAACTGGATTAGGGTGGTAGGTCATCCGGCCAGCCATTGGCCAAAGTAAGACCATTAGCCGGCGCTTCACTTTCAGCAAATGGGCAGTTATCAAAACCTATCTCGCCACCTCAACCGTCATCCTCGGGCTTGACCCGGGGACCCAAGCAATGGATGTGGCACACCTAAATGGCTAATCGTTACGACAAACGCTCCGTTCACGCTGCCATTCCCCGGACTTGATCCGGGGTCTTTATCGCGTCCGATTGCACAATTGGCTGGGTGGCGCATCGCTGGTTCAAACGAACGCAACTGAAGACCCCGGATCAAGTCCGGGGAACGAGCTTTTTGCTCAACTCATTGGAAAAAAGGATGCTCCTACTGAAACGGCACACTCACGCGCGCCGTGCCACCATAGGCCTCATAATCATCAAGCCCAATGCCATCGTAAAAGCCGGTGACATTGAACGCCAAACCACGGGCATTGCTGATGCCAAGTCCGGCATCAACCGTGCTGCGCACATCTTCTGTGCCTGGCAGCGTGCCGGTGGTTGTCGCTGCTTCATCCGCCGAGAAATTCCAGATGCCGTGCACGCCGAGGCTCGGTGTGATGAACAGACCATCATCGGTCTCAATAGTGGTGGAGAAGGTTGGTCCCCAGCGCAGCTCGCCCACTTCGGTGGTTTCCGAGGAAATGGTGGTGGAGCTGCTATCCACATAGGAATGCTGTTTTTGATTAAAATAGCTGACCTGAACCGATGGTTTGATGGTGATGGATTTGATCTCAAACGCACCGCTTAGTTTGGCAACAGCCAGCCAGCGTGTGGTGTCGAAATCATCTTCTGTGCCGCCCGTAGGTGCAATGCTGTTATCCGACTGTCCCCAGGCAAGGCGCGCTTCGAAGAACAATGGATGATCTGGCAGTTTTGCTGCCAGATAGGGGCCAATCATCCAGCCGAGGCCATCTGCCTTGCTGCCAGTCACATCATTATCTTCCTGCGCATAATCAAGCTGCGCAAGCGCACCAATAATGACATCTGCTGTGACAAAATAATGCGCACCGGCATAGCCAACCCAAAAATCCGTGCTGGTGTCTCCAGCTTCAGAGTGCGCGCCATAGACTTGCATCCAGGCATCCCAGCGGCGTGTCGCTGCAGGCGCAGCACTGGAGGTTCCAGCATCATCATAAGCCAGCACATGCTGGAAGGGCTCGTCGCCCTTTTGCGGTTGTTGCTTGTAGGCTGCTTCCATCGCGCTCTCAACACGGTTTTGCGACAGGCGCGCCACGCGGCTAACCGAATTGGCGTAGGACATTTTGAAGCTGGAACCATCAAACGATGTCGAGCCATAGGCCGAAAGCGAGCCAAATGGATTGCTGCCACCAAAAGCGCCGGAGCCATCAATAAAGCCACCAATATTGGGCTGGTTGCTTAAAATATTGCTGGCATGATTGGCGGTAAAATTGGCTAGTTGCTCTTCGGTGGAAACGGTCGGTGCTGGGTCAAACACACCACCGGTAATCGACATGGCATTGACGGTGTGATCGCTGCCATTCGTCACCGTTACATCTGCAATGACAGTATAGGTGGTACCGGTGCCGGTTTGCTCCATTGTAAATGTCACGACATAATTGTGAGTTGGAGTGCTATTCGGTGTGAAAATCGCTGCATCTTGTCCAGCCACACAGGCGAATTTGCTGGTGTAGTGAGGTCCACTTGTTGTCGTTGTCGTCAACACACTGCAGTTTTGGAAACCTGGGTAGGGGCCAAAGGAGCCGTAAACAGCGCCAGAAAAATAAACATTGCCGTGGTTTACGCCAATTCCAAACCCGTTTGTTGGTGTAGAAACAGCGCCCTGATGACTGCAGGTGCCACTATCCGCGTCAAAATACCAGTTATGATCGCCAGTCCCGCCCTTGTTGAAAGGTGTCCCGCTGCATGCCACAGCATTTGCGGCTCCTGTACTGGCAAACGACAAAACACTTGAAACACCCAGCACTGAGGCCAGAGACCAAAACACTGTCGCAACAGATAAGAAAATCGCACGCACTATAGATTGCCCCCAAAGCAAAAACATCGGGCCAAAAACCCGAATCAAAATTATTACTAACGGTGATCAAATCAGCAATAATAACTAGTGTAAATTGCGTATTGATATTTTATTTTGGATAACTAGGAATGTGTACAGCCCGTCGAACAATTGGGCTAAAAATTTTGCTATCTATTTGAAAAATATACAAATAGTAAAATTTAGGATACCCAAACGGAAGTGTTGTTGGTGGACATGACCTTGCCATTAAATTCTCGATTTGGCACCCATTTGGCGCAAGCGGCGATCAAATGCCAATGTCTGTCGCAAATACCTCAACAACCTGCAAAAGCCTGTCATACTGCTAGATAATGAGCCGATTGCATTGGGGGATGAAATGCAAACACGTGCCGCGTTGTGCCACACTTTTGGTGAGCCACTGACCATAGAGCCAATCAACATTGCTGATCCGGCAGCGCAGGAAGTGCTGGTGGATGTTGCCGCTTGCGCCATATGTCACAGCGATATCATTTTTATGGATGGCGGTTGGGGCGGTGCATTGCCTGCCGTTTATGGCCATGAAGCATCTGGCATTGTGCGTGCTGTTGGCCAAGATGTGCGCAGCGTTGCGCCGGGTGATCATGTGGTGGTGACGCTGATCCGCGCTTGTGGCGATTGCCATGATTGCAACGGCGCGCACCCGGTGCGCTGCGATGGCGCGCATGTGCATGGCGCAAGTGAGCAGCCGCTAACGAGCGAGCAGGGAAGCGCCATAAATCATGGCTTGCTCACCGGCGCTTTTGCCGAGCATGCGCTGGTACACCAGAGCCAGATTTGCAAAATACCCAAAGATTTTCCACTGGATTTGGCCAGTCTGTTGGCCTGCGGTGTCATCACCGGGCTTGGCGCTGTGTTCAACACGGCCAAAATTGAGCCGGGGTGCCATGTTGCCATTATCGGCACCGGCGGAGTGGGGCTGAACAGCGTGCAGGGCGCGGTGCTGGCAGGGGCAGGCAGCATCACCGCCATGGATATCGCCGATAGTAAATTGCAGGCGGCGAAGGTTTTTGGTGCGACACACACGATTAACGTCACCGCCGATGATATGGCAGAGCAAATTGCCAACATCACCAAGGGCCGGGGCTTTGACTATGTGTTCATCACTGTTGGCGTTAAGCGGGTGATGGATGCGGCGTTTGACCATCTGGCCTATGGCGGTTCGGTGGTGATTGTGGGCATGCTGCCCAATGGGGTGATGAGCGAATACGACCCCGGCAGCTTTGCCTATAAAAGCCAGCGCATTTTGGGCTCGCGCATGGGCGAATCGTGCATTTCACGCGATATTCCGATGTTGATTGAGCTGTATCAGCAGGGCCGATTGAAACTGGATGAACTGGTATCCGGCCGCTATGAGTTCGAGCAAATTAACGAGGCGATAGAGTCAGCACGTGCTGGAGAAGCGTTGCGCAATGTCGTGCTGTTTCCAGCTTTTAAGCCTTGTTGAAAACCCGGCGACAGGCCTCAAGATACAGGCCAAAGGGGCGGCTGAGGATGAGCATGAAAGCAACGGCAGATGATGCCGCTGCAAATATCTGATCCAAATTCGCCCCGGCAAACACCAAAATGGCCACATAGACCGGTATCTGAAACGACATGAAGGCGATCATATCGATGAAAATGCGCGCCAGTATTGAGCGTTGATCGGCATTGCAGCGGGCAAAAATCCAATCGCGCCAAAGTCCATAGGGGCGGCTGGTCAACAACATGGCGGGAATGGCCATTAGCCGCGCTAAAAACACCTGGTGCCAGTCCATTCCGGCAACCAGAAGCTCAGACAGGGTGGCGAAAACAGTAAAAAAGCTCAGGGCCGCAAAGCTATCGATTAGGTATTTTCTCATAACGCTCCTGTCTCAAAGCGTTATCACGGGTCTTGATCTTATCGGCAAGACAAGATTGAAATAAGCCAACAAAAGCACGAAAGCAGCGGGCGTAAAATCCATGAAAATCCAAAGTTTTGAAACCTTTGTCGTTGGCAACCCGCCACCCTCTTTTGGCGGGCGTTATTTCGTGTTCGTCAAGCTGGTCAGCAATGATGGTATTGTCGGCTATGGCGAGGTTTACGCAGCAAGCTTTGGCCCAAAGGTGATGCAGGCCGCAGTTGCTGACGTCATGGACCGCCATATTCTGGGCGAAGACCCGCATGATATCGAAAAGCTGTATCGGCGCTGCTATTCCGCCGGGTTTTCTCAGCGCCCCGATCCAACCATGATGGGCGTTTTCAGCGCTATTGAAATGGCCTGTTGGGATATCATCGGCAAGGCGGCGGATCAGCCCGTGCATAAATTGCTCGGCGGGCAAGTGCATGAGCGGCTGCGCGCTTACACCTATCTGTATCCACAAAAGGGGCAAGATGCGGCGACGTTCTATAATGATGTAGAGCAATCTGCCGCCTGCGCTGCCGCCATGGTGGAGCAGGGCTTTACGGCGGTAAAGTTTGACCCGGCCGGTCCTTACACGATTTATGATCCGCACCAGCCGCTGCAAAGCGATATTGCGCGCGCCGTAGACATCGTCAAATCGGTACGCGGAGCCGTCGGGCAAAAGGCCGACATTCTGTTCGGCACCCATGGCCAGTTCACGCCGTCGGGCGCGCTGCGCATGGCAAAGGCCATCGCGCCGTATGATCCGTTGTGGTTTGAGGAGCCAACTCCGCCCGATGCGCCAGAGGCGATGGCGCAAGTGGCGCGCGGCACGCACATTCCCATCGCCACCGGTGAGCGGTTGACGACAAAATACGAGTTCGCCCAAGTGCTACGCGCCGGAGCGGCCAGTATTTTGCAGCCAGCGCTTGGCCGTGTGGGCGGCATATTGGAAGCCAAGAAGATTGCGGCGATGGCGGAAACATTCCACGCCCAAATCGCGCCGCACCACTATTGCGGGCCGATTGCGGCGCTGGCCAATATTCAACTGGCCACCACGCTGCCAAACTTTCTCATCATCGAAGCCATCCAGAATTATGGCGGCTTTCATGCGCAATTGCTCAGCAMGCCCATCAARRTTGARGAYGGGCACATCAYCCCCTCAACCCAGCCYGGCCTTGGCGCGGAGCTTAACGAGGATGTGGCGCGCGCYCACCCYTATGAMGGCRATTTACTGCATCTGGAAATGCAGGRCACRGCSATTGATGCATCAACGAAAAACCAGTTTGGCGGTGGCTAATCACCAAAGCGGCTTGATCCAACCGAGCGTTTCCACCGTATCGCCTGAGGGCGCATATTCGCAGCCAACCCAGCCTTGATAGCCGATATCATCGAGGTGTTTTAGCACAAATGGATAGTTGATCTCTCCGGTTCCTGGCTCATGCCGCCCCGGATTATCSGCCAGTTGGATATGGCCAATCTTGTCGATGTTTTCGGACAATGTRTTGGCCAGATCGCCCTCCATAATCTGCATATGATARATATCATATTGGAACAGRAAATTGTCGGAGCCGACTTCCTTCATCAAATCAAARGCCTGMGARGAWGTGTTGAGGAAAAAGCCCGGCATGTCGCGTGTGTTGATGGCTTCGGCCARCAGCGTAATGCCRTGCTTGGCAAAYTCYGCCGCYGCATARCCCAGATTTTCYACYAGCACRGCGCGCATYTTGTTGATGTCMGCRCCATCGGGCGTGATGCCYGACATGCAATTCACYCKTGGGCATTTTAGCGCSSTGGCGTTTTCAATGGTCAGGGCCACACTGTCGCGAAAATCGGCAATTCGGTCCGRGAATGAGGCATAGCCGCGCTCACCCTTGTCCCAATCACCCATCGGCATGTTGTGCARAATAACATCCAGCTTTGCGGCACTGTGCGCTTCTACCAGCTCCCCAAGATCATAATCATAGGGGGCCATGAACTCCACGGCATTAAAGCCGGCAGCTTTTGCAGCGGCAAAACGGTCCATGAAGGGCAGGTCGGTGAAGAGCCAGTTTAGATTGGCWGAGAATTTSGGCATTKRKGRTCTCACTTAAGTATATGCGWTTGTATGGCTTGCTGAWTTTKGTCAGATGTCTAAAACAGATGCCATAATAAATAACTGGTGCGAGTTTGGGAGAGTTCCATGAAAAAAATTCTATTGGCRGCAACTGCTGCTGTTTCGATGCTGGCTGCGCAGGCAGCAATGGCTGAAACCAAGATCGGCATGATCACAACCCTTTCGGGCGGTGGCGCTGGCCTTGGCATTGATGTGCGCGACGGCTTTCAGCTGGCGCTGAAGCGGGCAAATAATTCTGATGTGACATTGCTCATTGAAGATGATGGCCGCAAGCCAGAAAATGCTATCAAGATTGCTGACAAGTTTATTCAGAGCGATAAGGTCGACATTCTGACCGGCATCATCTGGTCCAACCTTGCCATGGCCGTTGTGCCAAAAACCGTGCGCGGCGGTACATTCTATATCAGCCCCAATGCTGGTCCATCGGCGCTGGCGGGCAAGGGTTGCCACAAAAACTATTTTAATGCTGCGTGGCAGAACGATAATTTGCACGAAGCCATGGGCAATTATGCAAATGGGGCTGGCCACAAAAACAGCTTTATCATTGCGCCCAACTATCCTGCGGGCAAGGATTCCCTCACTGGCTACAAGCGTTTCTACAAGGGCGAACTGGCTGGCGAAATCTATACCAAGCTGGGTCAGACAGATTATGCAGCTGAAATTGCGCAGATCAAAGCTTCTGGCGCGGACAGCATCTTTTTCTTTCTGCCGGGCGGCATGGGCATTGCTTTCATGAAGCAGTTTGCACAATCCGATATCGATATTCCGGTTATGGGCCCGGCCTTCTCCTTCGATCAGGGCATTTTGGGTGCTGTGGGCGACGCGGCTCTTGGCGTGAAAAATTCCTCGCAATGGTCCAAGGATATCGACAATCAAGCCAACAAGGATTTCGTTGCAGCGTTTCAGGCAGAATATGATCGCCTGCCATCGCTTTATGCATCGCAGGGCTATGATACAGCAAACCTGATCCTGTCCGCCATTGCCAAGGCAGATGTTTCCGACGCTGATGCTTTCCGCGATGCTTTGCGCGCCGCAGATTTCGCATCCGTGCGCGGTAAATTCAGGTTTGGTCCAAACCATCATCCAATCCAGAACATCTATGTGCGCGAAGTCATCAAGGAAGATGGTATTTTGACCAACAAGATTGTTTCCACAGGTTTGGAAGACCATCAGGATGCCTATGCGGCTGATTGCAGCATGTAATATTGCGGCCATTCATAATTGTGGTTAAGTAAAACCCGGCGATGTTAACAAGCATTGTCGGGTTTCTTTTTGGGGCCAGGTTTCTGTTTAGAAGCCAAACTTCTTTCTAGGGCGGATGATATGTCGGCAATCCTTGTCGCGGAACAGTTCCTCAACGGATTACAATTGGGCGTTACGCTGTTTTTAATGGCGGCGGGCCTCACGCTGGTTTTCGGCGTGATGGGGCTGATCAACCTTGCCCATGGTTCGCTCTATATGGTCGGTGCGTTTTGTTGCGCCTGGGTGTCGGTTAAAACTGGCAATTTCTGGATTGGGCTGGGCGCTGGCATGGCCGGGGCTGCCATTGTTGGGGCCATTATGGAAATGGTGGTGATGCGGCGGCTTTACGCCCGCGACCATCTGGATCAGGTGCTGGCCACCTTCGCGCTTATCTTGATAGCTTCTGAAAGCACACGCTGGATTTTTGGCGATATTCCACTGTTTCTCGATGTGCCACCGGAATTCTCCGGTACTGTCGAGCTGTTTGCCGGCATGACCTATTCCAAATACCGCCTGCTTATTCTAGGCGTTGGCCTAGGGGTTGCGGTGTTCTTGTATCTGCTCATTGGCAAAACGCGGCTGGGCATGCGCATACGTGCTGGCGAGTCTGACCGTGAGATGATTTCGGCGCTCGGCGTTAATATTGCCAAGCTTTACACGCTGGTATTTGCACTTGGAGCTGCCCTTGCTGGGCTTGCGGGCAGCATGGTTGGTGCACTGTCATCGGTGCAGGTGGGCATGGGAGAGCCGGTGCTTATTCTGGCGTTTGTCGTCGTGGTTATTGGCGGTATTGGCTCCATTAAAGGCGCGTTGGTGGGGGCCATCATTGTTGGCCTGGTTGACACGCTGGGCCGCGCATTCCTGCCCTCGTTCTTCCGCCTGTTTATGGAAAATGCCGAGGCGACCACCATTGGTTCTTCATTAGCCTCCATGGCGATTTATCTTGTCATGGCGCTCATTCTCGCGCTGAAGCCAAAAGGGCTGTTCCCGGCAACCGGTGTGACCAATGCATAATATCACCCGCGAGCATGTGCTGAATTTTGTGGTGCTGGCCGGGCTCGCGCTGGGTGCTTTTGCTGCCCACTGGCAGGGCAACCCCTATCTCATCAACCTCATGAGCCGCATGGTTATTCTGGGGCTTGCCGGTGTTGGGCTTAACATTGCCATTGGCTTTGGCGGGCTGGTTAGCTTTGGCCACGCGGCCTTTTTCGGCCTTGGGGCCTATGTCGCTGGTATTTCGGCGTTTCATGCCTTTGATGGCAGCCTGTTCATGACATCGCCCATTGAGATTTCCGGCTCCAACCAGATGCTGGTTATCTGGGGCGTTGCTATGGCTTTGGCGGCGGTTCTGGCGCTAATCATTGGCTCYATMTCGCTGCGCACATCMGGYGTTTACTTCATCATGATCACGCTGGCCTTCGCGCAGATGATCTATTATTTCGCCATTTCCTGGCCCACCTATGGCGGCGAAGATGGCYTGTCRATYTAYCTGCGYAAYGARTTYCCSYAYTGGCAAAGYGACAAGGCGTTTTCRTTTTTCATCCTSTGCTTTGTCATTAYTTTCGTCATCATCTTCTTCAGTTGGCGYTTGCTCAATTCGCGYTTTGGCGCRGCGCTTCAGGGYGCKCGCATCAAYGCGGTGCGSCTRTCRGCCATMGGCATYGTGCCTTAYCCCATTCGCTTGCGGGCCTTTATCATGTCGGCTGTTATCGTCGCGCTGGCAGGTGCGCTCTACGCCGATCTCAACGGTTTTGTCAGCCCGTCATCGCTGAGCTGGCACATGTCTGGMGAGCTGATTATTTTCGTCATTCTGGGCGGCGTTGGCCGTGTYATCGGGCCGCTCATTGGCGCGATTGTCTACGTGCTGCTGGAAACATATCTGGGCGCGGTAACAGACCGTTGGCAGTTGTTTTTAGGGCTGGTGTTGCTAGCGACGGTGCTGTTTGCCAATGGCGGCATTGTTGGCCTTTTGGCAGGGAAGGCGCGRCATGACTGATTTTCCGCCGCCCGTTCTGMAAATCAGCAACATATGCAAAAGCTATGGTGCTTTGCAGGTGAGCGATAACGTGTCTTTGCAAGTTTACCCCAACACCATTCATGCGCTGATCGGCCCCAATGGCGCGGGTAAATCGACCTTGATTGGCCAAATTTCGGGGTTCATCAAACCCGATAGCGGCGAGATACGGATTTCTGGCCGCATCGCCAATCATTTCTCGCCAGAGCGCCGGGTGCAACTAGGGCTGGGCCGCAGTTTTCAGACTACCAATTTGATGCTGGAATGGTCGGTGCGCCGCAATGTCATGCTGGCGGTGCGGCGCTATCGCGGCAGCAGCTTTCGCTATTTTACCAATATCTGGAACAACATAGAATTACATCGCTCTGCCGAGGTCGCCTTGCGCCGGGTAGGACTAGATCATGCTGCCGATATTGAGGTTTCTGCGCTGTCCCATGGCCAACGCCGTTTGGTGGAGCTTGCCTGCGCCATTGCGCTGGAGCCACGCGTGCTGGTGCTGGACGAGCCGATGGCAGGACTTGGCCCTGATGGCTCGATCGCCATGACGCAGCTGCTTAAAAAGACAAAACCACACATTCCTATTTTGCTGGTTGAGCATGATATGGATGCGGTGTTTGAGTTGGCAGATTACATCACCGTGCTGGATTATGGCCGTATCATCGCCAAGGGCACGGTTGAGCAGATCAAGAATTCTCCCCTTGTGCAAAAAGCCTATTTGGGAGCCGCGCCAGATGCTGCTTGAGGTCAATGAATTATCCTCCGGTTATGGCGCAAGCCAGGTGCTGTTCGGCGTTGATTTAAAAATTGACGCGGGGCAGGTTGTGGCGCTGATGGGCCGCAATGGCATGGGCAAATCCACCACCATCCGCACCATTTGCGGGCTCAATAAAATATGGTTCGGGTCCATCAATTTTAACGGCGCTCCCTTGGTCAGCGGTCAGCCGCATAAAAACACCGCGCTTGGGCTGGGCCTTGTGCCAGAGGGGCGGCGCTGCTTTGCCAATCTCACGGTCGATGAAAACTTGCGCGTTGCCGCCACAAAGGGCCCATGGAACCGCAAAAGCGTGGGCGAGCTGTTTCCGGTGCTGCTTGAGCGACGGCGGCAAATGGCCAACACCTTGTCCGGCGGTGAACAGCAAATGCTGGCCATTGGCCGGGCTTTGATGACCAATCCAAAACTATTGTTGCTGGACGAAGCCACTGAGGGCCTGGCCCCGGTGGTGCGCCAACAAATTTGGCAGGCGGTGGCGGATTTGAAAGATAAGGGGCAGTCGATTTTGCTGGTCGATAAGTCTCTGGCAGAAGTTTCACAAGTGGCAGATCAAGCTGTTATCCTGGAAAAAGGTAAAAGTGTATGGTCCGGAGAATTTGGTGGACTGACAACAGAATTGCGTGATCGGTATTTGGGAATATAATTGTATATACTTGCAAATTTAGGCTAAATAACTTATGTTGAACGTGTAAATGAGTTTTGTATTGCAGCAATACCTTGTGGGTGTCGACGGTGGCGGAACATCATGTCGCGTTGCTGTTAGCGATGTCTCTGGCACGGTTTTAGGGCGCGGTATGTCAGGCGCTTCAAATGTCACCTCAGATTTTGAAGGCGCGATCGCCAATATCAATTTAGCTGTCGACAATGCATTTACTGAAGCCGGTATTGCGAATTGGTCGCACGGGCAGGTAAGTGCTGTTCTGGGCCTTGCAGGTGTCAATATTGGTGATGCTGGTGAGCGGCTGACAAAGCAGCTGGATTTTGCCCACTGCCAGATTGTACCAGATACGTTGATTGCGCATCGCGGTGCTTTTGCTGGCGCTGATGGCCTGTTGGCAATCGTTGGAACCGGCTCTGCCTTTTTGAAAATAATTGGTGATGAACATCACTATTTCGGTGGCTGGGGCGCGCGGGTCAGCGATCTTGCCAGCGGTGCCTGGCTTGGAAGAGCCGTTATTGAAAGCACATTATTGGCCGCTGATGGCATCCGGCCTTTCACCGATTTGGCGCACAAAGCCTTGTCGCGCTTTGGTGGTGATGCCGGCGCATTGGCTATTAGCTGCGCCCATGCAGAACCAAGTGATTTCGCGGAATATGCGCCGATGGTTGTCGATGCCGCCGCGCAAAAAGATGTCGCAGCCCTAAAAATAATGAATCAGGCTGCCGCCGATTTGAATGAAGCGCTTCATGCGCTTAATCGCGAAAATCCGGTCTCTATTTGTTTGTGGGGCGGATTGGCACAGGTTTACGCACCTTTGTTATCGCGGGAAAATGCGGCCCGTCTGCAATCACCGCAGACCACCGCCCTCAACGGAGCGCTCTCAATAGCGATGGAGCGTTTCTCCCGCGATTAATTCAGGTCGCTTTAGTTGATTCAGGTCAATGACCCCTGCCGGTAACTTGATAGTTTGAAGTCATCAAGGAGGTCGTTGTTATGTACAAGAAAATTTTAGTCCCAATTGATCTTGGCGATGTCGCCCATGGCGAAGCCATTTTGAGGATTGCCGAAAATCTCGCCGATGATGACGCACGGATTGTGTTGTTAAACGTGTTCGAGGAAATCCCCGCCTATGTCGCCGCTGAACTGCCCTCCGATATTGGTGAGAACCTTGAAGAGCAATCGCGCAGCCAACTGATGAAAATCGCTGCCAGCTGTCCAAAGAAAACCGATATCATTGTGCGACGTGGTTCGGCTGCCAGCGCCATTGTATCGGCGGCTGAAGATCTTGACATAGATTTGATCATCATCGCCTCACATCAGCCAGGTCTGGCTGACTATTTCCTGGGCTCAACCGCCTCTCGCGTGGTGCGCCATGCCAAATGCCCGGTGCTTGTCGATAGATAAGCTGCTTGCCGGCCGTAAAATTCGCATTTGTTGAGGTTACATAAACACGCCTGCATCCTTGGCACAGRGTCATTGATGCGGGCGACTAAGGGATAATCATGGAAAAATTTTCAAATTTTAAAACTCGTTTGGAAGGGCGCCGCAATGAGCTTAATTCGCGCCTGCTTCAAATTGAACACGATCTTGATGAGCCGATGAATCCGGATGTCGAAGAACGCGCTGTGGAGCGWGAGGGCGATGARGTGCTSGAGCATTTGGGCCAAAGCGGCCTTGATGAGCTGCGYAATATTGAAGCCGCTCTTGTGCGTCTTGAAGAGGGCAATTATGGCGTTTGCGCGTCKTGYGGYGARGCGATATCGCCCGAGCGGCTGGAYGCGGTGCCAACAACGCCMTTRTGCCGGAATTGCGTGCGAAAWTAGCATTATTCCAGTGCCCCATCTCAWATGGAGGAGTTCGACATGAATGTACAAACACTCGTCGTTTTTCACGATCTGSYGACRSCAGAYAGCATGTTGTTGCCCGCCTTGCAGCAGGCGCAYGCGTTTGATCCAAAACAGCCCGCCYATGTGCAGGTTTTGATTTTGGCCCACAGCCCGCCRCCGCCYATGTCCTCTGGCTTTGGCGCGGGTGGGTTTGAAATCTGGGGTCAGGAATACACAAAACTGACCGCMGATCTGGARAARAAGAAGCAGGARACCACCSMMTGGATTGAAAACTCGCTGGAACTGGCGGGAACMTCCTTTGGYGTCGACGTGCTGATTGATCAGGCCGGAACSATTCCYGAAAGCATCGGACGCTGGATGCGYTACGCGGATATCTCTGTCATTCCGGGCCGTATTGATCCCAAAAACAACCTTTGGCGCAGTGCTCTTTCTGGCGCGATTTCTAACACCGGTCGCGCGCTTATGGTGCTCAATGGCAGTGAGTTGCCTAAAGAGGGTTGCAAACAGGTTGTWATCGGCTGGGATGGTAGCCCCTCCGCCGCCATCGCCGTGCGYTATGCCRTRCCGATGATGCTAGAGGCTGACGATGTGCAGATCACCATGGTTGATCCGGTGGCGCAAACGCTGGAATTTGGCGATGAGCCCGGCGCTGGYCTTGGCACCTATTTGGCGCGCCACAACATTAAGGCAACCGTTTGCCGAGTTACCAGCGGAGGCAACTCCATCTCCGAAGCGCTGCTGCGCCACGCCATGGATGTCGATGCCGAYTTRATCGTSATGGGTGCTTATAGCCATTGGCGACTGCAAGATTGGCTGTTTGGCAGCACGACAGAACAAATTTTAGACGGCGCAAAATGCCCGCTTCTGCTGGCCCATTAGGGTTTTGYAAAWYTGATRYGAMTTTGSGGGCTGAACTTAATTGAGTTYAGCCCCTTTYTGMGCCTATAACSACCCAGATATTTCAGGCAATCGGGGTGCTTATGCAATTTTCAAACATCAACAAACTCAATCTGCATTATCAGGTTATTGGCGCGCCTGAAGGGKCCCCYTTGCTGGTGTTCATCAATTCGCTGGGCACAGATTTTCGCATTTGGCGCGATGTYATTGTGCGCTTTGTCGGCGAATGCGCCATTTTRACYTAYGACAAGCGCGGCCATGGCCTGTCAGACCTTGGCGAAACGCCATATTCCATRGAYGAYCAYATCGCCGATCTTGAGGCRCTGCTCGACCATTTRGGCCAAAAACAGGTKGTTCTKGTYGGCCTKTCCGTTGGCGGCCTGATTGCGCAAGGGCTTTATGCCAARCGGCCYGATYTGGTGCGCGCCATGGTGCTGTGTGACACGGCGCATAAAATTGGCGATGCCGCMTTGTGGAATGATCGCATTGAAGCGGTTGAGCGCGATGGCATTGAAAGCCTTGCCGATGGTATTATGGCGCGTTGGTTCTCAAAAAATTACGCGGTTGAAGAGGCGGAAGCTTTTCGCGGTTACCGCACGATGCTCACCCGTCAGGTGGATGYGGGYTATGCTGCCACCTGCGCCGCGTTGCGCGATGCGGATTACACCGAAGAAACCGCCAAAATCGCCGTGCCCACCTTGTGTGTGGTTGGTGATGAAGATGGCGCAACACCGCCATCATTGGTGGCGGAGCTGGCAAAGATGATTCCCGATGCGCGGTTTGAGGTGATTAAAGGCGCTGGGCATTTGCCGTGTATTGAGCAGCCGCAAATGCTAGCCGATATGATCAAGGCGTTTTTTGATGGTGCGAAATTGTGGCCGTCGCAGGAGTAGGTTTTGCTGCTACTGCCGTCACCTCATCGATTACCGCCATCCTCGGGCTTGACCCGGGGACCCATGCGCCATTTCAACCTACGCTGAAGACTGTGTTGAAATGCTTTGGTAGATGACGTCGCTTTAAATCCAACCACTGCGCTGATGGGTCCCCGGGTCAAGCCCGAGGATGACGGCAGTGGGTGGGGCCGATGTAAGCTTCTCCATCGTTATTTCAGTATGCCCAAACATTCCCCCCACTCGTCATCCCAAGACTTGATCTTGGGATCCAGAAACGTTTGAGCTGGGCGCATGCCGACGATTTTAGCCATCACCGTTCGCGCCAACTGGATGCCAAGATCAAGTCTTGGCATGACGAAACGGGGAGGGTCGTGTGGGCTGGAATATGGCTGAGGGTGATGAGGAGTGTGTGAGCAGGGGCGTGCTCTCAATTGAATCAATTTCTAACCAATCCGCCATACCCTATTGGAATGAATCGTAAAAAATACGTAGCTAATTCTGAATCAAAGCTTTAACCCACCAAAGCTCCATCATTTCTCCACATAGCCAGTCATCTCCAGAAAACCCACGCCCGTATGGCTCCCGGAAACGGACACCGCGCCCTCCCAATAGGGGATCGAAGTCTCCATCCAGCTTTGCTCATTCAACGCCCGGGTGGTTACGCGCAGTTGTTTGGATGGCACTTCCAGCAGCCATTCTGTCGGCAAATCACGACCCGCGACCCGGCGCAAATTCTGCGGGGTGAAGCGGATGTCATCAGGTCCAAGCGGTGTCGGCTTGCCATCGTCATCTATCCACGTCCCGGAGAAATAATCGTTCCCCGCATCATCACGAAGGCGGAACAGCATTAGCTTGTCACCACCGTCTAGATGCAGAGAAAACCAATCCCAACCGGTTTGACTGGCGGCCAATGGTTGGCTGCTCCATTCGCGGTCCAGCCATGCTTGGCCGGTGACCTCAACCGCCTTGCCATTCATCTCGATCTCACCCGAAACCTCATAGAACGGTTGGCTGTAATAATGCGATGCCTGGCCCAGTTCCGACTTGCGGCTAAAACCATCAACACCGTGCAGCACCAGCGGGCTTTTGGTTTGCAAATCCAGCGTATAGGCAAAGTCATCACCGCGCGCCGCCATCGCCATATGAGAAAAGCCAGGCCTGGCAGTTGATGATAGATGCCAATCATCAATCCACGCACTAAACGGAGCCGCGCTCACGCCCGCTTGCCCGGTTAGGCCGCGTGCCAAAGTCTCCGCGCTAAAGTGCTGGGTTTTGGATGTTAGCGCTGCATGACCAAGCCACATTTGCTGGTTTTGCCAATTATCGCGCTGGGGCGGCGGGGCAAAAGCCTGGCGAAACAGCGTCCATTGAATGCCATAAGCATTGCCTGCCGCATCGGTTAGGTTGGCGGTGACATACCACCATTCAATGCGAAAATCGGGGTGGGCGCTGTGGTCTTGCGGGAAGGTAAGCACGGTTTTTTGCTCAACGCTTGCGTAGCCATCGCCGCTGGTTCCCAAACCGGCAAAGCCTTGGGCATGGGCGGTGAGCGGCAACATCAGGCTGATCAAAACGATAAGAAATCGGCTAACGCTCATTGGCAAACACCTTTAACAGCTCGGCGGGCGGCATTTTCCACATGCGATAGGCCGGATAGGCGGCGGCGCAAAGCGCGGTGAGCAGTGCAAGCAGCAGCAGGCGCGCCCAATCTGCGGGGAACAGCAGCATCGGCAATTGCCAGCCAAAAGCTTCCACATTGATAACCGATAGCAATATCCACGCTACCAGTAGGCCCAAGGGCAAGGCTAAAGCGCTGGTGAGTAGAGCCAGAGAAAGCGCCTTCAATAATTCAGTTTTCGCCAGTGTTTTGCGGGTTAGGCCAAGCGCCCAAATGGGGGCGAGTTGCGGCAAGCGCATTTGCGACAGGGTGAGCAGATTGGTCAGCATGGCAATGCCCGCCACCGTGAGGGTGAGCGCATTAAGCGCCAGCGTAACCGCAAAGGTGCGCTCAAACACGGATTTGGAGCGGGCTTTAAGGGCGTCCTGATCGATCAGCCGACCGCTGCCAAACTCAAAGCGCGATTGCAGAACGTCATAAATGCGCTGTTTTTCGCCCTTTTTTACCCGAAGACCAAAGCGTGTGCGCTGGATAGATGGCCAATGCTTTACCAGCAAATCCTGCGATATCAACGCCTGGCCGGTGGGATTACCATAGTCAGAATAGCTGCCGACAATGGTAAGATTTTGCGGGCCGGTTTCGCTGGGCAGGGTTAGCGTTGCACCGGGTTTCAGCTCAAAACGCCGGGCAAATTGCTCGCTGATTAATAGGCCGCGACCAGCGGCAAGCTCATCCCACATATCGTCGGTACGCTCCAACACCGGCCAGTGATCGCGATACGTGGCATGATCGACGATGCCGAACAGCTCAATCGGCCAGCTTTGATAATCTATATCCGCATTCCAGACGGGCAAAATGGCGGTGACTGCGGGTTCGGTTTCCAGGTAGGCCAGCACCTTCTCTGCATGGGCGGCATCATTGGCGTTGATATAAAGCTCCGCCGCGAGGCGTTGATCCAGCCAGCCAACAAAGGTGCTGCGAAAGCTCTGGACCATGGTGCCAACGCCCACATTAATCGCCAAAGCCAGCAGCAGGGCCATTAATGCCAGCGACAGGCCTGACATTTGCTGGTTGCTATCGGCCCAAAACCATTGCGGTACCGGGCGTTTGGCCATGCGCTCGAACATTGAGATGGCAAAGGAAAGCGCGCTTGGCAGGGCAAGGGCCGCCGCCAGCAGCACAGCGCCCATCAGCGCGAACCCGGCTATCAGCGAGCCTCCAACCGCATAGATGGTGATGGCGCTCAGCGCCAGGCATGCCGCAAGCGCCAATTGCCAGCGGCGCATACGCCGGTTGGCCTCGCGCCAGGCAAAGGGATTCGCGTTCGCCAAAATGGGCATGCGCACTAGCTTTGCCAGATTGGCTCCGGCAGAAAAGGTGGCGCCCAAAACCGCCATCGACAGACCGCCCAGCCACCACGACCAATGCAGTGTCAGCGATCCGGCCACCTGCGCGCCATAGAGGCCTTTGAGGCTGGCGGCGACATCGGGCAGCAAAGCGGTGGCAATCAGATAGCCGCAAAGGACGCCCAAAACGCCTGAGATAAGCGCGAACATCAGCAATTCTGCCAGTAAAGCGGCGGCCAGCGTGCGGGTTGAAACGCCGCAAGCACGCAGCGTGCGCACCATGCCGCGCCGGTTTTCAAAGGCCAGGCCAACGGCAGAATTGACGATAAACAGCCCGACCATGAACGACAAAAAGCCAAACGCGGTGAGATTGAGATGAAAACTATCGGTAAGGCTGGCCAGTTCCGCAGATTTCGCTGGTTGGCGCAGGCTTAGCTTGCCTTCAATCAGTGGCAGCAGCTTTGCTTCAGCCAATTTTTGATGTTGATGCAAAATCAGCCGAGAAATAGTACCCTCCATGCCGAGCAATTTTTGGGCAACGCCAATATCAGTCAAAAGCGTACCGGGCACCATCACCTCCATCTCACCAATTGGGGGCAGGATACGGCCATCCGCTAGTTCAGGCATGTCGCCAACAGACCAGCTTAGCGCTTTGAGGGTGCTGGGGTGGAGCAAAGCGCGATAGGGCGGGATCAGAAATCGCTGGGCGTTGTCGTTGATGCGCTCAAAAGCAGCCAGCCACGCATTTTGGGTGTTTTGAGAATCTTGCGATTTAGGCAGAGTGATCGGATCAATCCCGATGATTTGCAAATTTGTATCACCGACCCGAATCCGGCCCTCAACCACCGGCGACACGCGCCACCCGGCCCGGCGTAAATCGACAAACATTTGTTGTGGCATTTTATTGCCCGCGACCGGAACCAGCGAGCGGAATTGATCGGCACCCAACATTGATGCGGCAGTTTCATAACTCTGCCGTGCTTCGGCATTGAGCGCCTGCACGCCGCTCCAAAGAGCGGTGGCAACGCCAAGCCCAACAATCAACGTGATGCAKGAAAGTGGRTTTCTGCGCCAAAARCTCAGCAGACTRCACACCGTTAAGATGAAGGGGTAYATGAAMCTCATTTGGCGATAAGTCCCTTGGTWAGAACCACGGTGTTATCCAGCCGTTTTGCCAGTTTGCTGCTATGCGTGACCATCAAAAAGGCGCAGCCCATGTCGCGCACCAGATTGAGGGTTAAATCCAACACATTATTGCCGGTTTCTTCGTCCAGATTGCCGGTCGGTTCATCGGCCAAAATGAGCGCRGGGCGCGCGGCCAGCGTGCGCCCAATCGCCACCCGTTGCTGTTGCCCACCAGACAATTGTTCCGGGTAACGATCCAGCATGTCGCTCAACCCCAGCGCTTCTGTGAGCTGTGCTTGCCATGCCACATCATGCTTGCCGGCAAGGCGCGCCTGAAACGCCAAATTGGCCCCAACGGTAAGGCTTGATATAAGGTTAAATTGTTGAAAAACAACACTTATATATGAACGCCGCAATTCAGCTCTTTGGCTATCAGAATAGTTTGAAATCTCGTTATTCTGGAACAAAATACTGCCGCTGTCGGGCGCATCCAGCCCGCTAATCAGGTGCAGCAAGGTGCTTTTCCCACTGCCGGATTCGCCCATCAAAGCAAGGCTCTGCCCGGCATTAAGATCAAGATCAATACCATCCAGAACCTGCAAGGAACCTTGCGGTGTTGGGTATGATTTTTTTAAGTTCCGAACCTGCAGCATCCAAGCCTCAATCGAATAATTATTAGACCACTAGCGCATATATATTCATTTATGCGTAATGAGTATGTTGCAAAATCCCAATGCTTGTGAGAAATTCACAATAATTCAAACTGAATATGAATCGTAATGGCCCCGCTGAAGAATAATTTTCCAGCTACTGATATGACCGCCGCAGGCACTTTGCCAGCGCGTGCGCTCTGCCGTTCGCTTCTAAGCCTCCTCCTAATCAACCCCTGAGCGCAGACAGTTCGCATCAGCCGAACGTGCTCTTAGGGGATATGAATTACCGGTACAACGCGTGTTGAAACACGCATGATTACAACGCCTTAGGCGTCCAGAGGACTAAAATGAACGAGATGATTAAAGCGCGGGCCAGCACCGCAAAAACCAAAACAACAAATGCATCCGGTGACCATGATCAGGTGTTGATCTTTGACACCACCTTGCGTGATGGCGAGCAATCCCCCGGTGCTTCCATGACCCATGATGAGAAGCTGATGGTCGCTCATCAGCTCGATCAAATGGGTGTTGATATTATTGAAGCTGGTTTCCCAATTGCCTCAAATGGCGATTTTGAAGCCGTGTCAGAAATTGCCAAAACCGTTGAACATGCCGTTGTTGCAGGGCTGGCCCGTGCCATTCCTGCCGATATTGATCGTGCTGCGGAAGCCGTGCGCCATGCCAAGCGTGGCCGCATCCATACCTTCGTTTCAACATCGCCTATCCATTTGGTAAATCAGATGAAAAAGACCCAGGAAGAGGTGCTGGAGATCATCACCAAGTCGGTGACACAAGCGCGTAATCTGGTGGAAGACGTGGAATGGTCCGGCATGGATGCCACCCGCACGCCGATTGATTATCTGTGCCAGACAGTGGAAGCCGCGATCAATGCGGGCGCTACCACAATCAACATTCCAGATACCGTTGGTTACATGGTTGCCGATGAATATTATGACATGATTGCCGAGTTGATCAATCGAGTTCCGAACTCGGATAAAGCAATATTTTCAACGCATTGCCATGATGATCTGGGCTGTGCAGTCTCCAATTCATTGGCCGGTGCACGTGCTGGTGCGCGACAGATTGAGTGCACCATCAACGGCTTGGGAGAGCGCGCAGGCAATGCAGCTCTGGAAGAAATCGTTATGGCCATTCGCACAAGGCCAGATGTTCTGCCATTCCGCACAGGTATCGAGACCACGGAATTGATGCGCGCATCGAAAATGGTCGCCAACGTTTCCGGCTTTGTGGTGCAGTACAATAAGGCAATCGTTGGTGCCAACGCCTTCGCTCATGAGTCTGGCATCCACCAAGATGGCATGCTGAAAAACGCCGAAACCTACGAAATCATGCGCCCGCAAGATGTTGGCGTGAAAGAGACGTCGCTGGTTATGGGCAAGCATTCCGGTCGCCATGCCTTTAAGGAAAAACTGATCGATCTGGGTTTCGATCTGGGTGACAACTCATTCCAGGACGCTTTCCGCCGCTTCAAAGACCTCGCTGATAAAAAGAAACATGTCTATGATGAAGACATCGAAGCATTGGTCAGTGATGAAGCAACCATGGCGGGAGAAAGCATCCGCGTTGAAGCCCTGACCGTTATAGCTGGCACCAGCGGCCCACAGAAGGCCACTATGACACTGAGCGTTGATGGAGAACACGTCACCAAGGAAGCCACTGGCGATGGTCCAGTGGATGCCACATTCAACGCTATTCGCATGATTGTGCCGCATGAGGCCAAGTTGCAGCTCTATCAGGTGAGCGCAGTGACAGAAGGGACCGATGCGCAGGCCGAGGTTTCTGTACGTTTGGAAGAAAATGACATGATTGCAACGGGTAAAGGTGCAGAGACAGACACAATGGTCGCATCTGCAAAGGCCTATGTGTCAGCGTTGAATAAGTTGATTGCGCGCCGTGGCCGTGTGCACGCGCAAAAGCTCGAAGCTATCTAAGCGTTTGCACTAGAAGCGAGAAAGCCGGGGAGAGACCCCGGCTTTTTATTACCAATTGATCTGTTCGATCTGCTGGAAATCTATTTCACTGCCATCGGTGAGCGTGATTGTACCCGCAGCATCATCAGACAGGTTCAGGACATCACCTTCCTGGCTCTCAATTGACCCACTGGTGAGATTGAGCGTCCAATCGGTGCCATAGGAGCCTGAATCGAAGCCTGCCAGCTCGATAGCGTCTGTCCAACCACCGCCAGCACCGCCATATATTGCGTCGGAACCATCGCCAAGATTGTAAACAAAGACATCACTGCCATCACCGCCAGTCATAATATCGTCACCGGTGCCTCCGCTTATGGTGTCATTTCCATCATCGCCGTTAAGTATATCGTTTCCGGCACCGCCATCGATATGGTCGTCTCCAATTCCGCCGGAGATTTTGTCATTACCATCATTGCCGTAGATCGTGTCGTTTCCAGCGCCACCATCAATAATATCATCGCCGCCAGCTGGCAGGCTTGAAGATTCAAACACTTCCATGATGTCGGAGCTGTCCAACGGCGTATCGAAAATCGTAACTTCGTCGATGCTCCCATCAAAGAAATTGGACAAATTATCTGCGGATTCGTTGCCGCTTGATTTTTGGCTAGCGCCAATGGTCCATGGCTCATTATTGCCCTCAAGCGTCATGGAATTAGCATTTGTGTCAACCAACTCTCCATCCATATAGAGTTCGGTGCCACTGT